>JAYELT010000082.1:0-3197 GCA_034717715.1 Chloroflexota bacterium
ATCAGGCATAATCCCAACATACAGCCAGCCATCTGACTGTTCATAGATCGTCCAGGGAACCTTACGATAACGTACTTTACCCAGTTCAATCTGGTCTAGATTGGGCAGCTCAAAGTGGTGGTGCAGGCTGATCGTATCTTCACCAGGACCTTTCACACGAAAGGTGTCAAATTTTTTAGCAAACGTGCTATCGGTGATTGGTAGATTACTCTGAACCTCGATGGTTATATCAGCGATGCGATAATAGCGTATATTTTTTGTCAATACAAAAAAATCCTCAGAACATTAATCCCCCCGAAGGAGGACCCGGATGATATGCACCCAGTGGCCAAAGATGGAGTGATTAGTATTGTTATTTTCTAACCACGCAGGATCTGGAATGATTAGATTCTTGATTGTCTTTAATTTTTTGATCGTATTGTCAAACAAAGCAAATTTGACCAGGGTTGGATAGCGCTTACCAAAGGTTTTCTTATCCGCAAGAAGCGTTTCAGGTGTGATTAATTTCCGGACCTGCCAGCGATCAAAGTCAGGAGGTTTGAGTGCACTAATCACATCATCAGGAATGGGTGTGCCAAAAATTTCCTGGCAAAATGAAAAGGCATGATAGGTTGCTGATTTCAAGCCCCAGATTTCCGCGGTCATTATATACATCTTCCAATCCCAATTTTCAGGCAACTTTCGAAGAAAAAGATCCACATCCCACAAGTTTTTAACCATTTGGATCCCATGGAGCGCCAGATGCAAACACATATGGGCTAACATATCATAGTGGGAGAGGAAAATTTTCCACAGCTGTTGGTGGTTTTCTGAGGTTAGCTCTTCCGCCTGGATTGTACGTGCCCAGACCACATTCATATCCGTTGGATAAGGAACCTTGAACCAATGGTAGGTTACTAGGTCTTGATGCAAATCCAGATGAAGACCATCCCCATTATAAAAGCTGAGCTCCCCCGGCCAATATTCGATGGGCAGTGACACAAATTCAAAAAGATCTCCAGAAGGATAAGCCCATTTAGGTTGAAAGTCACGATCAAGCAATACCCTGGCTGTTTGGAGGAAATCCTTATGACGCACGAGAACATCGACATCAGTCATCAGTCGCAGGCCGATATTTTTATAGACTGTTTCGAGGAGGGCAGCCCCTTTAAGGGGAATCAGGTCAATATCAAGATCCTCTAATTGAGCGAGGACTGGGCGCAATTTGTGTTCGCGCCTGATCCAGAAGGCTGTATTTTGCCAGTAAAGTTTTTCGTAAGTTTTCCGTTCCATGTGCAAAAGATGGATACAACCCTCTTTATCCAGTTGATAGAGAGCAGGGGCAAAACAGCCAACCACCGGGTCACGCAGGACCCAGCCCCAGCCAGTGGGGTTGCAGAGATGATCTTTACGTTTGTTTAGGCAAGAAAGGAGGGAGGAGTACATTACATTAGTTTAAAGGTGAAAGGGGTAAGTCAGTAGTTGGTAGCTTGTAGCTCATAGCTGATAGTTGATTCCATTCACTTCGTTAAGGGACTTTGTAGCTTGTAGCTGATAGCTGGTAGCTGACAGCAAAGACGGGGACAGGAGACTGAAGCCCGGGCTTCAGTCTTCGGTCAGATTTCCGGGAGAAATTGGGCGCGCATTTTATTAAAATCATTTGTTGCTTGCGCATAGTCATCTGGATTCCCCAGGTCCATCCAATAACCATCATAAGGGTAACCGATCACGCGTTCACCCGCAGCCAACAATTTATGCACCAGATCAGGAAAGTCAAAGTATTCTTCTTTGGGGATATATTGAAGCACTTCCGGTTCGAAGATATACATTCCCATGCTTACCTTGTAGTCCAGTGTGGGTTTTTCGATATAGCCTGTGATAAGAAAGTCATCATGGTTTTGTTCAATCACACCCAGGTCCACATGGTGTTTACGTTCATGCATGGCGATGGTGCATATACCTCCATGTTGATGATGAAATTCAGCGAAGTCGTTAATATCCAGCAGGGTGAGGACATCCCCATTGCTGACCAGAAAAGTATTATCCAAATCAGGTACCAGGGCAAGTGGCCCGGCAGTGCCTAATGGTTTGGGTTCAAAAGAATACTTGATATCCAGGTCAAATTGCTGGCCGTCTTGAAAGAAGGCCTGCATCAAGCCAGCCAGGTGACCAACGGTCAGCACGACATGATTGATCCCGGCCCGTTTCATCTGACGGAGGAGAATCTCTAAGATGGCGCGATCGCCGATGGGCATCATTGGTTTTGGTAAAACATAGGTGTAGGGGGCAAGGCGGGTACCTCGACCGCCCGCGAGAATGACTGCTTTCAAGTGTTAGCTCCTGTTTTATATAATTCTAACTCATAGTTCAAAGCTGAAAGGTCAAAGCTGATAGGGGATGGCTGGTAGCTGGTAGTTAGTAGCCGGTAGCTTGTAGCTGGTAGACAGTAGCCAGATTCTTTACATTATTTGCTGCGAGCAATCGTTCTGATTAACCCATTGATCATTTTAGCGATTTCATTCGATTTCATCTCGAAATTGTCGAATTGGTCATTTGTTATCCAACTTCGAAGTTTGAAAATTTCCAACAAAGTTAATGTTTCGTAAAGCGACCCTCTGGCAATATATAGAAAATGCATGAATTCTTTCTGAGAGTTTCTTCCTTTCCCTTCAGCGATGTTCATGGGCACTGAAGTTACTGCTGACTCTAATTGTTCAATTAGACGATAATGCTTCCGAGAAGTCTTAAGGTGATCAATTAGATCAAAAACTTGATCCGCAAAAGATAAACTCTTTTGCCATACCAATAAATCTTTATATCTGGATTGCTCTTCATTTTTCATTTGGTTTGCCTATAATATTTTAGCTACAAGCTACAAGCCACCAGCTACCCGCTACCTCTCATACTCTCCCACCCGGTACAAATCCAGATGCCCACGGATCCATTCAATCGTTCGTGAAAGCCCTTCATGGAAGCCAATTTCAGGTCGCCAACCCAGAAGTTTATTCGCTTTGCTGTTATCGGAGAGCAGCCGCATCACCTCGGATTTCTCAGGCCGAATCCGTTCCTGATCGACGATAATCTTAACCGGTCTGCCGACGAGCTCAATGATCATTTCCGCCAGCTCGCCAATGCTGACCTCCTCGCCGTAACCCAGGTTGAAGGTTTCCCCAATCACGTCAGGTGTTTGGGCGGCTTTGATGAAGCCCTCAACGGTA
>JAYELT010000083.1:0-3193 GCA_034717715.1 Chloroflexota bacterium
ACCCCTTCTCCGCCATGATTTTCAGGACATCTACATGAGCTTGAAGCGCAAGGGTTTATTGGTTTCGGTTTTCACCAATGCTACGCTCATCCGTGATGAACACATCGCTTTGTTCAGGAAATACCCTCCCAGGGATATTGAGGTCACCATCTACGGCAGCCGACAAGAAATCTATGAAGCCGTCACACGTAAACCTGGCAGTTTTGCGACCTTTCAGCGAGGCGTGAATGCTCTGCTGGAAGCGGGTGTGAAGCTACGAATGAAAGCCATGGCACTGCGGTCCAACCTGTCTGATATGGATGCCATTACTGCCTTTGGTCAACACTACACCAAGGATTTCTACCGTTTTGACCCTGTGCTGCATCTACGCTATGACTGCGATCCACAACGCAATGCTGAGATTAAATCCGAGCGGTTAGCACCTGAAGAAATCGTCGGCCTTGAAAAAGCTGATCGGGCACGTTTTGAATCAATGGGAAAGAATCCTGACAAATTCTTCATTGATGCCATTAAACATCGTGTGGATAATCATTTATTCCACTGCGGTACTGGCAACGGCACCTTCACTGTGGGATATGACGGCACGTTTCGATTGTGTTCCTCTTTATTCGCACCAGGCACAACAACAAACTTACGCAAAATGAGCCTGCGAGAAGCCTGGGAGGATTTTGTACCTCTTGTCCGTGATATGCGTACGGAAAATATGGAATTATTAAATACCTGCGGCAAGTGCCCTATCGTAAATTTATGCATGAACTGCCCCGCCCATGCCTACCTTGAAACTGGCAGGATGGATAGCGTGGTGCCCTATTTTTGCCATGTTGCTCATGCCAGGGCAGGAGCACTTCAGGAAAGCCTTCAGAAAAATGAAGAAATCAAATGATTCTGGAATAGATGATGAAGTATGATCATTTATCACGGCAAATGAATATTCAGACACTTTAAAAACCAAACTGGCACTAAGAATTTTGTGTGTCTATAAAAAAGAAGATAATAAAGCATTAAAATAACATTAATTTGTGATAGGCGAATGTTCCTGCTTTATTCCTGCAGGAGATCAATAATCTGTTTGGAAATTTTGCACATCCCTGTCAAATCAAAAGAAAATGTTGCCGAAAAGGGCCGGTTGGTTCAAATGAAAAAGGTACCAAAGAATCCTCCTCCTTGATAATCATCCATTCAGAATCCGATTGATGGATATCCGAGCTATGCCTGTGACATGCTGCATGTTATCAAACATCAGACCTTTTTTTGATGCAGTTCGATAGCACCCCCAATACTGTCATTCGCGACCAGATGAATCACCGATACTGTATCATAATGGCATAATTTAGTAGACAAAAAGAGAGAACTCCCTCAAAATAGATTTGAACATCAGATCTGAAAGGAGTTCTCAAATGTCAGTAGAGACTGACAAAGTAATTATCGCCAAAGGCATGCTTCGCGATCAGCTGAAGTAGCGGGACGTAAGAAAATATTAGGAGCCATCGAAGTCACCATGAATGCCCGTATGGATGAAAGCATTAATCAAGGGATGCAGCGATGTGGGCAGAAATTGCTAATAGAGATGCTTGAAGCAGTTGATAAACGTTTTCAACAAACGGAGGCGCGAGAATGGGAAAATAGAGGGCGAAAAAAGCGTCAGATTGTAACGAGCATTGGCTGGGTCCCCTTCAAGAGGCGGGTTTACAAGGACAGGGAAGGGAACTGGCGCAGACCACTGGACGAGATGTTGGAACTCAAACCCAAACGGCACTATACACTGAGCGTGAAAGAGAAAGCAGGCTATCTGGTCAGTGAGTTGGCATACCGAAAGGCGGGATCAGTGATGGGTTGGCTTGTAGGGACAGATATCAGTCATACAACGATGGGACGCCTGATGCAGGAAGTAGGTCAATCGCTGGAGGCTGAGGAAGACGAACAACGAGAACGAGTTTTTGAGCAAGGGGAGGAACTGGAGGCAGGCAAACAAGCAGCGGAAGTTCTCTATGGCGAAAGTGATGGGGTCTGGATTTCGCTGCAAGGAGAAGAGCGGCAAAAAACAGAAGTACGGGTGGGGATCCTCTACACAGGTAAAAAAGTGATTGCAGAAGGTCGAAACAGGCTAGAAAACAAGGTGGTGGTGACTAAAATCGTGAAAAACAGCCAGGAATGGCAGGAAACAATGCTGAAAACGGCCTACGAGAATTATGATCTGGACAGCACCACTCAGATGATCATCGGCGGAGATGGGGGAAGGTGGGTTCGCCAAAGCTTTGACTTATTGGGTCTTCCCAGCGAGTTCGTTCTCGACCGGTACCATCTCTACCGGAATGCCAGGCGGGCGTATGGGTTTAGCGCTCAAACCGATACCTGGATACATCAAATCACTCAAGAGGGTCTTGATGCAGCCTTACCAGCCATGCTGCAAGCTCTGTCGAAGGCACACCAGGCTAAAGCTAAGAAGATGCGCCGGTTTATTCAGTACTTGGTCAACAACAGGGATGGTCTCCTGGACCCGGACTGCCGGGCGCACCTGCAACCAGGTTTTCACCGGTTGGGAGCGATTGAAGGGAATGTGGATAAATTGGTGGTGAGACGGCTCAAAGGCCGAGGAAGGAGCTGGAGCTTCGATGGGGCTAAAGCCATGTTGGCTGTTTGCCGTAATCAGAACAAACTAAAACAAGGTGCCTTTATACCTTTTGAGAAGCATCTTGTCGGAAAGCCGCGCAAAGTCGAAAAGAGGAAGCAAGACAATAGCGATTGGTTACAGGCTGGTGTACCGTCGCTTTATTCTTCTCATAAAAATCGGCCTTGGGCAAGAATATTACGAGAAAGGATTCATCCATCGGGAGTTCTCTGATCTTATAAATATGCCATTCCTTGACAGAAACCTTAATATTTTGTATATTGACAGAATAATAAATTTGATGTATTCTTAAAATGAGATTAAAAGGAATTGTCTTAAGGAGATAAACGATGGAAAAATTACATAAAATATGGGAAACACCACAATTGATCATTATTGCCAAAGGTGAACCGGAGGAGAGTGTACTCTATCACTGTAAAACAAAGAACCCAAACCAACCAGTTGAAGGACCCAATGACTTAATACTACAAAGCACCTGTGCAGCTGGTGACCCCACTAACTGCAGTAATTGCCAAGCCAGGGCTGTGAGTGGAAGTTAATTCACATTAAATATAAACTATCTCT
>JAYELT010000084.1:0-12326 GCA_034717715.1 Chloroflexota bacterium
ACATCCCCCCTCCTAATCTATCAACCCCGCCCCATGCTGAATCAACCGGCTGCGGGGACCAGGTTTTAGCGGTGCTATGTGCAGAGACGCTGCATGGTGTTGTTTTTGAAAATGCCTGTCGAAAAGCGGTGATTGCAGGAAGCTTACAATATTGCCAACCCGGATTGACCCCTATCCAACCGAATAATCCCCTCCTTCAATAATACATAAACAATAGACAAAAGTTGTCTACTGAAAATTGAAAGACTGATCAGGTAAAGTGAAATTTGCCGTGTGGTTTTTATGATTCTAAGATCATCTTCAGGAGTCTTAATAAGAAACTTTCATGACAATTTATTAAATTTCAAGCCCGCCGCCTGATCAATATAATCATTAACAACCTTCTCCAAGAGGGTCAGCGGCAAACCTCCATTGTCAATAATCACATCATGGAAAGCCTTCAGATCGAAAGCTTCTCCCAGGACCGCTTCGGCTTTCTGACGTAGGGAGAGCATTTTTAGGTATCCAATATAGTAGGCGCAGGCTTGCCCGGGCATGACAATGTAGCGCTCAACCTCAGTGGTCACATCACGTTCCGGTAATCCCGTCTTTTCAACCATATAATCAATAGCTTCTTGCCTTGTCCAGCGTTTTGCATGGATACCTGTATCAACCACAAGCCTGGCTGCTCGCCAGATCAAAGCCTGCAGCCGACCCAGGTTGCTGAGGTCATCCTCCAGTCCCAGTTCCCAGCCCAATCGCTCTGCGTAGAGCGCCCAACCTTCAATATAGGCGTTAAAGAAGAAGGTCCGTCGAAAAGTTGGCAGCCCCTTGATCTTTTGCGCTTGCGCCATTTGATAGACATGGCCCGGGATTCCTTCATGATAGGCGAGGGTGCGCATTCCCCAACGGTAGATATTATCTGGATTCCGCAAATTGATCCACATCATGCCTGGACGAGAGCCATCCATGGCGGGTGCTTGTGCATAGGCGATGGGTGAATCAGGCTCTTTATACAATGGGAGACGCCGAACTTCAATTTCATCCAGGGAGCCGTGTCTGAAAAGCTCTGGCATGCGTAAGTTAATCTCGTCTAGAACAACTTGATATTCGTCCATAATCGCCTGACGCCGGTTTTCTCCAGAAAAGTGATATTGGGAATCCGCCATCAAAGCCTGAAGTTGGCTGCCAGGTTCCTCCCTTGGTAAACCTATTTGCTCGAAAACCTCACGAATTAAAGATGACAGACGGTCGACTTCCGCTAAGCCCAGTTGGTGAATTTCATCTGCACTCATATCCGTGGTGGTGTGGTTTCGCAGCAGGAAGTCATAATAGGCTGTTCCATCCGGCAATTTCCAGACACCATCATCCTCACTTGCCTGTAATTTATAATTTTCCAAGGCTGACTGTAATACTCGGTATGCAGGGAGTACCACATTTTCAATGGTTTGTTGGATCTTAACTCCCCATCTCATGATTTCAGATTCGCTGAGTTGGCTTGATTCATTTGCTCTTGTGATGAAACTTGTATAAAGAGGGTTCTCATCCGGGGGGTGTGAAAGGAAATCGGAAATCTGAACCAGGCACTTTTCGATCACAAACCGCGGCGGTATCGCACCCCAAGAAACCCTTGCTTCCAGGCTCTCAAGCAATCCAGCTATTTTCAAACCAACCATCTCTAACCGCTGAAGGTATCGCCGCACACTCCGTCGGCCTTTGATCTTGTGATAGGTGCTGAGAAAATTGATCAAATCCACCTGCACCCCAAAGACGTGATTAACCGGATAAGGACCCATAAAGACCGGATTTGTCACCCAGTGATAGTCAAAACGATGACCACGCAGGTTCTGTTCAAAGTACCAGATCATGAGCTCGTATGTGATGGCTTTTTGCCCCACCAGGTTTGCCGGTTCATAGCGCCGCATCAATGCCAGACCATCCCGATCAATCTGGCGCAGTGCTGCCATATAACGGGGCGAGGCTTCCGTCAAGTTACCGCTGTGGAAATCAAGAAGCGTGTTATCCAGCAACCCGAGCGTCGTCAGCGTCTCAGGGTCCATCAGCATCATCCGCAGACCCAGGCGTTCCACAGCCCAATTAATAAATGGTGGCATGCCCCAGAATAGAATATAGATCAACCCGATCAGTCCTAATACAATCAGGATAAGTAGAACTATGATCAAAGGCGGCATTTTTACCTCTTGTCACTCTCTGTTTGTAGTTTACGATCATTCATAGTTCTCCATATCCTTGTCGCTGTCAAGCCGCCAGTTTCCTGCGCGCTGATCAATCATCCGGATAAAGGCTGTTTTTCCAGAGGTATATTTTTTTGAATCAAACGGAAACTCAGCTGACAGCCGCAGCTTCAATTCCTGGTAAGCTCGAGCTTCATCTGCATGCTCCCGAAGAAAGTCCCTGAAATTGAGATGCCGTTTGATTTCTGGGTGTCCAACCTCGAAGGCATGTAGATGGAAACGGTGTATCTCACCCTCCAGCTTCCGATAGTAGCGCCGACCGGGAATACCATTCTCACCCTTGGGTTCATAGCCAAGTTCCTGCATCCTATTATTTAATCCATCAAGCTTCGCAAGGCTCATTACAACAAGTAGCATATCAATCGTCGGTTTGGCTAACATGCTAAAGATAGCGGTAGACCCGATATGGTGAATTGCAACCAGATGGAAACCTAACACCTCCCTGATGTTTTTAGCCTCTATCTCAAATATTTTAAGCCAATCTGGATCATATGGCACAATTTCAATTTTGCGAACCATTACATCGCTTCCCAATCCTGAAAAGATCGAAATTCAAAACCAATTATAGCTGTAAACACTGTTAATTTGAAATTATTGAGATATGGTATTGATTGAGATTATTTCTTTGATAAAAATTCAGTGCATGTTGATCCCAAACATTCACTCATGATACGGGTGAATCACTACTCAAATAACATTATCAATCCCTTTTCTGTCCCAAGAGCTTGATCAAACATAACCACTTGTTGGATGTTATAATCTACGCATATGTTTTCTCAAATGGAGCCTGAATGAAACTCTCTGTCCTCATCCCTGCTTATAATGAACGCCGCACAATCCGGGAGATCGTCAAGCGCATTATGGCGCAAAAGGTTCCTGGCATTGACGAGTTGGAAATCGTCATCGTGGACGATGGTTCCACCGATGGATCAGATGTGATCATCCAGGAGCTTGCTGAAACGCATCCTACTATCATCCACCCTGTTTTGCTGGAAGAGAATCAAGGAAAAGGCAACGCAATCCGGACAGCCATCCAAACAGCCAGCGGAGATATTGCCATCATTCAGGATGCTGACCTGGAATATAACCCAGCGGATTACACCATCTTGCTCCGACCGATCCTGGATGGTGAGGCCGACGTTGTTTATGGCTCCCGCTTTGCTGAACGTGATCAGCGGCGCGTCCTTTATTTCCGCCACTCCATGGCAAACCGTTTCCTAACCTTTGTCAGCAATTGGTTTACCGATCTAAACCTGACGGACATGGAAACCTGTTATAAAGCCTTCCGGCTGCAGGTCGCCAAGACCATCCCCATCCGGTCAAACAGGTTTGGGATCGAACCCGAATTAACGGCTAAGTTTGCTAAGCGTAAACTGCGCATCTTCGAGGTACCCATCAGCTACTTTGGCCGCACTTATGACGAGGGAAAAAAGGTTACCTGGCGTGATGGCTTCCGGGCACTGAGAACAATCATAAAATACTGGTTGATCGATGATATGTTCCAGGGGGATTATGGCACTAAAGACCTGATCGACATGGAAGCAGCTCCGAAATATACGGAGTGGACCCTAGACCGTACAAAACCCTTCGTTGGCGATCTGCTGCTTGAAATTGGTTCAGGGATTGGGAATAATGTGCGCATCCTGATGCAATATACCAATGTGGTTGCAACAGAAATCGAACCGGTCTATCTGGAAGTGCTGCGCAACGCTTACATGAATTGTCCTGGCGTGGAAGTTCGTGAGTGGGATGCTACCCAACCACCGCCGGATGACATGCCCGAACCCGATTCGATCCTGTGCTCGAATGTGATCGAACACATTGAAGATGATCAGGCTGTGATCCTCAATGCCGATCGCATCCTGAAACCAGGGGGGAACATGATCTTCATCGTACCGCGGGGTGAAAAGCTCTTCTGCAGCCTCGATACAGCGATCGGACATTATCGACGATATGACAAATCGCAGCTGAGCAGTATGTTTGAAAACCTGGGGTACAGCATTGAGAAACTTTTCACACTGAACAAGATCGGTGTACTGGGTTGGTGGTACCGGGGGAAGATCGCCAAACAGCAAGCCATCGGGCGGTTCGGTTTGAAGGTCTTTAATGTTTTGGTGCCGCTGTTCAAACTGATCGACCCGCTCCTGCCCTGGCAGGGTTTGTCCTTAGTGATTGTAGCAAGAAAGCCATAAGTTTCAAAACAAAACGCTTAAAAAATAGATCATTTTATTCCAGGCAGTCGTTTCAAGCTGCACCCAGTATTAAGATTTCTATCTATTACGCCGGCCAGATCTTTCTTCCGCCGCCAGGGAGTGTAATAGCATCAATATCGGCCAATTCTTCAGATGTCAATTCAGGCATCAGTGCTGATTTGACGTTCTCTTTAAGCTGCGAAATTCGCTTGGCGCCCGGGATCGCTACGGTTACCGCTGGGTGCTGCACCACAAATTGAATCGCCAGCTGCGCCAGGGAACGGCTATTGGTCAATGGCTTGAGCTTCTCAACCTTTTCCAGATCATCTATATAAATCTTATGCTGATCTTTATTTTCAATCCAATTCTTACGAAAATCACCTTCCCCGAAGCGGCTGTCTTTCGTGAACTTACCGGTCAATATCCCCATTGCAAGGGGACCACGTACAAGGACACCCAGGTTCTTTTCCATCGTGTATGGGAAGATTTCCCGCTCTGGCGTGCGATTTAGGATTGAATAATCAATTTGTAAAGTGGCTGTTCTTTCATCCGCATTAAAAGCCTGAAGATATTCAAAATCGCTCGTGCTGACACCGTATGCGCGAATTTTCCCTTGCTTCTGAAGTTTTTGGAAACCTTCTACAAAGGCTTCCATATTCGGCTCATGGAAATTAATATGGCATTGGATCAGATCGACATAATCGGTTTGAAGCCGTTTCAAATTGCCCTCAACGCCGACGATGAGCTTTTCAACGGTGTTGTATTGGCTGGCATGCTTTTCTTCATCAAAACCCAACCAGCCGATCTTGGTCGCCACGATAAATTTATCCCGCCTGCCTTTCATCGCCTGTCCAAGGAGTTCTTCGCTGTGTCCAACCCCGTAAACATCGGCTGTATCAAAAAAGTTGATGCCCAAATCTAACGCAGCTGAGATCATATCCAGTGATTCCTGATCTTGAACCTGACCCCATTCATCCCCACCGATCGCCCATAGACCCACACCGATCTTGGTGACCTCTAGTCCTGTTTTTCCCAATATTCTTTTTTCTATCTCTGCCATGATCCCTCCATAGTATATAGCTGGTTATATCAAGTTTAAAAAGCCTCATCACCGGCTCAAAATGTCATCACCAATCCTGTATACAAACGCTTCAAACGCTCCCCCAACACCTCTGCGAGTACATCCATCGCATTATCGCCTGTGCAGTGACCGGTATAGACAACCGGTATATCGGAAGCGAGAAGCGCTTCTCCAACCATCCTGATATCATTGACCGACTCATGGTGAAGATGAAAGCCACCCACCACTGCCAGGATAGGCTTGTCCGGCAGGGCTGCTTGCGTGGCAGCTATCATATTCAATACACCGTTATGGGCACATCCAGTCAACACCACCAACCCCTCTTCCCCCTCAAGAACGGTTACCATTTCATGCTCAAAGGTGTCCACTTGTTTTTTCTCTCCCTGTTGGACTTTTAAACGCTGGTCACCACTCGGTTTGGGAAATTCATTCGGGATACCTGTTATCAAATGAAAACCAGGTAAAACCTCATTGTTTTCAGTGAGGGTCACGATCCGGTCAGTATTTTTCCGCAGTAGGCCCCGATCCAACCCAATATACCGGATGGGCTGCGACGGCACATCTGCGATATAGTTTGCATCATCAGGTGAGAAACGCAGGTAAACCTTTGCCGCTTTGTTCTCAATAAAAAATCGCCCTAACCCACCCCCATGGTCATAATGATGGTGTGAGATTGCCAGCGCTTCCACTCGCGTCAAATCAACACCTAACGCTCCTGCATTCTCAGCGAATTTTCCGGACTGGCCCACATCAGACATCACCACATAGCCCCGGTTCTCAATATAGAATGACAGGCCGTGTTCTGCCTGAAGAGCTGGGTGCTTCTTATTGGTATGATTTTCGAGCAATGTCGTAATCCGCATATTCCCTCCCATAAATAAGTTTACTATTTGATGATTTATTATAACATACCCGACACATGATGAAACAGAACTTGCTTGTAAAACTCCTCAAGGGATGCACTGCAAATATCGACGCGAATGTACAAAGGATTTGATCAATCAATGAAAACAAAAAACTGGCACCACAAATTATTACCCATACCCCCCTTTTGCATGGGGATATGGGGGGATTGCTAACTCAAATGTAATCCTTTACTTCAAATCCTGGTCAACTCCTCAATTTTGCACGCAGTTCCTGATCCAACAGGTACACGATCTTCTTGCGCAGCTTCAGCACTTCCTTATCCGTCAGCGTACGGTCCGGGGCAAGATAAGTCAGGCTGAAAGCCAGGCTCTTCTTTCCTCCACCCAATTGCTTCCCGCGATAAATATCAAAGATCTGAACCGATGCCAGGTACTGTCCACCCCCTCTGCGAATCACATCTTCCACTTCAGCAGCAGTCACAGCCTCATCAACCACCACGGCCAGGTCTTCCAGCACAGGCGGGTAAGTGGAAATAGGTTCAACGTCAAATAAAATTCGGCTTGCAGCTAACAACGGTGCCAGCTCAATTTCCGCCACGAACACGGGTGCTTCTCCCATTTCGAAATTTGCTTTGACCAGCGGATGCAGTTCGCCCATCACACCCACTCTCACATCACCAATCAGGATATCTGCCATCTTTCCGGGATGGAGACTGGGGTGTTGCCCCCTCTTGTATTGTACATCATCAATATGCAAGCCCTTCATCATCCCTTCTATGATTCCCTTCAGGTCATAGAAATCCATAATCTCAGAAGCATCCGTTTTCCACGAGGGTTTCTCACGTAAGCCAGTTAAACCAATCGAGAGCATCAGTCTCTCCTCTGGCAGCCGCTGTCCTTCTATAGGAAGAAAAACAGGCCCAATCTCAAATAATGTTAATCGGTTGTCTAGATTGTTGTTATATTCGAGGATCTCCAACAAAGTCGTCAGGATGCTGCGGCGCATCACGCGGCGTTCCACTGAAATCGGGTTCTGTAACGCCAGGTATTCGATAACAGGGGCTTTATAGTCTGGTGGAAAACGTCGGGCTTCACGCTCGGGAGATGTCATGCGGTAAGCAATCAATTCTTGCAAACCCAGGTTCACCAACAAGTCACGTAAGATATCCTCCATTTCCATTTCCTGGTTCACACGCTGGGGTGGCAGAGGTTTATCTAAAGCCTGGCTGGGGATCTTATCAAATCCAAAAATTCGGCCGATCTCTTCCAGCAGGTCCGCTCGACCGATGATGCCCTCGTGAATATCCAAACGGTGCGGTGGCGTTTTTGCGGTGATCCGATCTCCATCTACCTCACACTCAAATTCCAAGCGCCTCAAAATATCAGCGATGGTACCAGCAGAGATAGCTGTTCCCAGGCTGCTGTTCACCCAGGATGCGGAGAGTTCCACAATGGGGTCCTCTTGAGGATTCGGGTAATTGTCCAATAGACCCTGGGCTATCTTGCCGCCACCCCATTCAGACATGCGCCGTAAACAGAGCCGAACACCTGTCTCAGCCAGCGCTGGATGCACACCACGGCTGAATCGATACGCTGCTTCAGAATCGATTTTAAGTTTGCTGATGGTCTTGCGGATATTGATGAAATTCCATGAAGCACCTTCCAGCAAGACGTTTTGAGTCTTATTGTGTACCTCACTCTCCAAACCACCCATCACACCCGCTAATGAAAGTGCCCCAGCTGTATCGGTGACGAGTTCCATTTCGTTATCCAATTCATGTTCATCCCCATCCAGGGTCGTTAGCACTTCCCCATCCCTGGCTGTACGGGTGACGATGGTGGGGCTTGCTCCATCTGCTCGTTTGACGAGGATATCATAATCAAAGGCATGCAGCGGTTCACCCAGTTCAAGCATAACGTAATTGGTTGCGTCCACAATGCAGTTAATTGGTCTCATCCCGGCCAGGTTCAAGCGGCGCTGCACCCAGTATGGGCTGGGCTTCAAATCAATTCCTTCAATTAAACCCAGGACAAAACGCGGGTTGAGTTCCGGGTCTTCAATCTTGATATCTGCACAGCCTGCGAGCGGATCCCCCATCATTTCCAGGCTGTCATCGGGATAGCGTAATGATTTTCCCGTTGCAGCTGCAATTTCACGTGCCATTCCCAGCACACTGGCATCCCGAACCATATTCGGTAAGGTATCCACATCCAGGACAGCATCGCCCATATAATCCACAAGCGGTTCACCTGTGGGCGCATCTTCATCCAAAATGATCACGCCCTCATGGTGATCCGAGATCCCCAGCTCCTTTTCAGAGCAGATCATCGAGAAGGATTCCACACCTCGTATTTTCATCCGTTTTAGTTTGGTCAATTTTCGTCCGGGCTCATGCCCATCATACAGCACAGCTCCTTCCCGGGCATAGGCAACCTTTAAAGGTTGTGCTAACGTTCCCTTCCCTTTAAATTCATAAAGGTTCGGTGCACCGGTCAGGACAATCAGATCTTCTTCACCGTCATTCAACCTGCAAAGCACCAACCGATCTGCGTTCGGATGAGGCATGACCTCATCCACCTGTGCAACAATGAAGTATTCTTCAGGCCATGAGAAACCCGTATATTTAAATTCATGTTTCTTTCCCGGGGGCATTGGCAGCCCCACCAGGCGAATTTCTTCCACCTCCAGCCCGACCATGGTCATGACATTCGCCAGCTCTTCAATCCCCATATCATCAATATCAACATAATCTTTTATCCAAGTAAGTGGTACTTTCATGTAAACCTCGCATTTCTCGCGTGCTTAATCAATATATTTGCCTCTTCTGTGGCATGTTAATAGTGAATTGTGAGTGGTGAATTGTTAGAATAAATCATTCCTCACTCGCTTCATAGTCTGTAAGATATTCTTCCGTCATTTCATCGATTCCTTTAGCCCCTGGCTCATTCCAACCAATTTTGGACTGCTTGAGAAATTTTATTTGTCCTTGAACCATTTTTAAAAGAGCAGCCATCTTTTCATCAATAAGTGATTTTTCTCTTCCGATTAATATCCTTGATCAAAAACCAGATCAATGTGGCTTGATAATTCCATTAATGAACCACGCGCCAAATAGCAAAATCGAATCGTTTCTTGATAGTAAATCGACCATAGCCTTGAGCAATGTTGGCTGGAATACTGACTGCAGCCCTCCTGAATTGTGAAGCCAACCCCCATTTTTCTTCAGGTGGCAAATTTTGTATCACATTGCGATAAATAAACTTAGCCAGTTCCTGGGCACTTTGATATGCATGCAGCTTGTTTAATCCTCCCATCACCACCGGAAACTCCTCCTGATCACTATTCACCATTCTCTATTCACAAACCTAAAATTGCTTGAGGAATCTGATGTCGTTATTCCTGAAATGTCGGATATCGTCAATACGGTAACGCATCAGAGTGCTTCGATCAATGCCCATGCCTGCGGCGAAACCCGAATAGATCTCTGGGTCATATCCGCCGTATTCCAGCACCAACGGGTGCACCAAACCGCATCCTCCGATTTCAAGCCAACCGGTCTCTTTACACACGGGGCAGCCTTTACCGCCGCAAACGAAACAACCCACATCCATCTCAGCACTGGGCTCCGTGAATGGGAAATGTGAGGGACGCAGTCTTGTAGGAGCCTCTTCCCCAAATAAACGTTTGGCGAACTCCTCCAAAGTGCCTTTAAGTTCCGCAAAGTTGACTCCCTTTCCAACAACCAGCACCTCCACCTGAGCAAATTCGATTTCGCTGCGGGCGGATAGCTGTTCATAACGCATGGTTGCACCGGGCAAGATCGCCCGGATCGGTTCCGGTGAGCGTTCACGCATCACTCGGATCTGTCCTGGTGAGGTATGTGTTCGCAGCAAGACACCTTCGATCTTGGTATAGAAGGTATCCCACATATCCCGGGCGGGGTGGTAAGGGGGCATATTCAGATAGGTGAAATTGTAATCATCCGTCTCAACCTCCGGCGATTGATAAACCTGGAACCCCATATCTCCAAAAGTGCGGATGATCCTGCGGAGAACCTGTGTCAGGGGGTGCAGCCGGCCGCGCATTGCCGGACGTCCTGGCAAAGTCACATCCAGTTTTTCCGTTTCCAATGCCCTTTGCATGGCTGCTTCTTCCAAAACTGTGCGCTTCTCTTCCAGGGCTGCTTCCAACGCCTGACGTACTTCGTTGGCAGCTTTGCCCATCACTGGCCGAATTTCCTTTTCGAAGTTTCCCATACTGCGGAACACCTTCATAACTGGTGAACTACGTCCCAGGAGTGTTACTCGCCAGGCTTCCAGGGATTCCACATCTGAAATATCATTCAACGCATCCAAAGCTGCAGACTTGATCTGGTCCAACTTGACTAACTCTTTTTCTTTATCGGTCATAGGTATCCATCCTTCAAATAATCACTCTTCACCGAATTGGGTATTAATTAAACAAAACGCCCATCCTCTGATAAGGACGGGTTCACCGCGGTACCACCTTTCTTGGCCATGCAGTTTCACCGCACAACCCACTCACTCCCAACCACCTTTTAGGTGATTGGCTGTCCCGATAACGAGGGACGTAACGGCTCAGACTAACAGCACATGCTTGCTTTCACCTGAGCAGCTCGAGAGGGAACTTCAATTGGGTTCAGTAGAATGCAAGTCTCAGTCTTGCTTGCATTGCCCTGTCAACCTCCACCAGCGTACTTTCCTCTGTCATCGCTGATCAATATTGTCTCATATATTATCGTTATAAATCCAGGTGGTGTCAAGCCAAATAATCTGTCAATAATATTTCAAATCCGTCCACCTGACGAAAAAACCAACCTGATCCGAAAAATTTAATTGTATGCTTTCCGGATCGACTCATCAGCCATCGTGGGAGCCAACCAATTATCCCAAATGGGATCCTCCCAGGTTCCAAGGGTTTGATGCATCGTTAAATATTTCTCTGGAATCGGGTGTGTTCCTAATACAACTTCAACGTCATAACGATTCTCAAGAAATCGCTTGAAAGTGTCAATATATGGGCATGGCGGATACCCAACCAACAGACCTGTCGCAAGATGGATCACTTGCACACCGTTTTTGACCATTTCCTCCCCAGCATATTCAATATTTCCACCAGGACAGCCGTTGCAGGTAGTGTATCCTACCAACTCGACATCTTGATCATTATATCGGCTGAATGCGCCTTCACGATTTCTCATAGATCGAAGACATTTCCCACCCGCACAAGTTCGATAACGATCACATATGATAATTCCGATATTCGTTCTTTCTCTCACAAGATAACTCCTTTTTATGATCCTAAACAATCTTTCTCAAGGTCAAATGCTTTCATTAATCTCATACCTGATTATTTAATAAGTCTCAAAATTTACACTGCTGATATCAGAAATTATAATACTGTCCCATAAACCGCGTATCAATTTTCATACTTTGATGGAAATCGAGAAAGCAAGATAACCCTCTTAATCTGAGGTTATCTTAATGTTTGGTTTATTTGAATCTATAGCCTAAATTTGCGATGATTTATAGGAAGAAATATCGGAGTCCTCACAATAAGCAAGGTCTCCGATGATTTTAAATCATAGTGAGGGCATGAACGGACGCACAAAGGGGGATGTCTCTCCCCGTCGCAAAAAGTGACCGGAAGGACCTTCTCCCAGGAACTCGGAGAACCATGATTCGTGTTCGATTTCCTCATTCAAGATCGCCAATGCTAAAGCATGAGTGCGATCACCTTGTCCTCAATCTCCACTGGTTTCTTACTGGGCTGGTGCTTGTTGAGTGTCCGTGGACGATCTGACAAATCTCCAGAGACTTGCTTTTTCAAAATATCATAGACAACGCAGCGGTTGATGCTAAATACCCGGGCTGTTCGTGAAACATTGCCACCCGTGCTTTCCAGGCAATCGAGTACAGCTTGTCTGGCTGC
>JAYELT010000085.1:0-12290 GCA_034717715.1 Chloroflexota bacterium
AAAGCACTCAAAGCGATCCAGAATAAATCTGAACAGCACCCACCCCGTAAACATGGGAATATGCCAGTTTGAGAGGATGAGAGATGAGCGATATCCAACAAGGTTTGCTGATTGCTGCGATAGGGATGGGATTGGTCTTCATACTCATCATTTTCCTATGGTTATTGATGGCCTTGATGATGCGTGTGACTTCCAATGAGAAGCGCATGAAAGAGAAAAGCGATGCTGTCACCGAGACACCCTCTCTTATGGTTCCTGAATTGGCGGAGACAGAAGGGCAGCGTCGTGCAGCAGCAGCTGCTGTGGCGGTTGCGTTAGCGGTTTTTTCCAATCAGGCACGAAAGATGAAACAGGATTCCCCGGATCAAATCTCCGGTTTGAGTCCCTGGCTGTCCTACCATCGGGCACGTCAGTTAGAGAATAAAAAAACTCGAGGATAATACTATGAAGATCAAAGTTGAGATTGACGGCCAAACCTACCAGGTTGAAGTTGAAGATATTCACGTGCGGCCTGTTGTGGCGATCGTTGAGGGAGAACGATATGAAGTATGGCCTGAATCAGAAACTCCTGTCAGCCAGGTTGTATCCGCAGCGCCAGTAATTTCCGTTCCAGAGCCGGCACCAAACCGAACATCACCAACCGAAATGACGCAAGCTGGAAGCGGTAAGGCGGTCACTGCCCCGCTGCCTGGTGTCATAATGGCAATTCTGGTCAAAGCAGGCGAAAAAGTTGTTCGGGGTCAGGAACTTTGCACATTAGAAGCGATGAAAATGAAAAATGCTATCAAAAGCAGCCGTGATGGTGTCATTGAGGGAATTGAAGTCAACATTGGCGATCAAGTTAGCCACGGACAGGTCTTGATGACCTTCTCAGAATAAGGGAGTTAGTGCATGGATTTATCATTCTTATTAGGAGAGATCACACGGGGTTTCACAGATTTCACACTGGGCAACGGCATCATGATCCTTCTGGGGGTGGTCTTGATCACACTGGCTGTGGTTAAAGAATATGAACCCGTTTTATTGCTTCCAATCGGGTTCGGCTGCATCATGGCGAATATCGGCATGTCTGCTGACGTGGGATTTATGAAGGTGATTTATGATGCTGGTATCAAATCAGAGTTGTTTCCACTGCTGATCTTTATTGGGGTAGGCGCTATGATTGATTTCAGCCCCTTACTGGCGCAGCCCAAGATGGTCCTGCTTGGTGCTGCAGGGCAGTTCGGAATCTATGGGACGCTGCTTCTGGCGCTTCTGCTGGGTTTCCCGATGAATGAAGCGGCTTCAATCGGTGTGATCGGTGCAATTGATGGGCCTACAGCGATTTTCGTTGGGAGCAAACTCGCTCCAGAACTTCTGGCGCCAATTGCCGTAGCGGCTTATTCTTATATGAGTTTGATCCCGATCATACAACCGCCGATCATGAAGCTGCTCACCACACGCAAAGAGCGCTTGATCCGAATGGAATATGCGCCGCGCCCGGTATCCCGGCTGACGCTGGTGGTCTTTCCTATTTTTGTGACATTGGTGGTCAGTTTAGCCGCACCTGATGCTGCCCCTCTGATCGCTTCGTTGATGTTGGGAAATTTACTCCGAGAGAGCCTGGTTGTGGACCGGTTGAGCAAAGCTGCCCAAAATGAAATCATCAATATTGCAACCTTATTTTTAGGGCTTGCGATCGGTTCAACGATGAAGGCTGAGTCTTTCATTAACCTGGAAACTTTAATGATCCTGGGTTTGGGATTAATTGCCTTTGTCCTGGACACTGTCGCTGGGCTGTTGTTTGGTAAGTTGATGTCGGCTCTGAGCGGTGGGAAGATCAACCCCTTGATCGGTGCCTGTGGGATCAGTGCCTTCCCAATGGCAGGACGCCTATCCGCGAAAATGGCTCAAGATGAAGACTTTGAGAATTTTATCCTGATGCATGCTATGGGTGCGAACACAGCTGGTCAGCTTGGCAGTGTGATCGCAGGTGGAATGCTTTTAGCACTGGTATCAGGGATGGGATGAACCAGAGATAGGTCGCAGCTTAAAATTAATTAACTTTCTTCATTTATCAATGAGTGACTCTACTGAAAAAACTCCAATTTCTGGGAAATAGCTAATCTGATGCCCCACAAATATATCGAATTTTGCGCGTTTTATGGGATTGAACCATCAAAAAAGCATAAAAATGACACAAGATGCCCCACTTTCAAAAAGACCACACCCTTTTTGCAGTAGACTCAATGAGTATAATAAAAATTAAAATCAATGTGATGAAAAAAGGAAGGGTGTGAACATGAAATATCGAATCGAAGGCACAGTTTTTCCAATCCTTGAAATCTGATTGACACGGGGAGAATCTGTATATACGGAATCCGGCGTAATGACCTGGCATGGTTTTCCTGGCGATCCCTGGTGAAGTCAAAGAACGCACCCTCGGCAGTGGAGGGAAATTACTGATTGATCACGGGCATATTAGCTATGTTTCAACCTGCCGTGCAATATGATATCAAAATGGTTAAAGGGATCAAGAATGTGCTGTTTGCTGGGGAAGGCCTTTTCTTAGCAACGCTCACGGGACCAGGCAAAGTATGGCTGGAAACCTTACCCTTATCTAATCTTGCAGCAAAGATCGCCAGGTACGTCACGAGAAAAGGGTGATCAAGCACTTTGGGACCGGTTGACGAATTGAATACTTCTCAACCAATATTGAGTGGAATTCTAAAAAAATTTTTGTAAAATAGAGGCATAACAGGGTATGTCTCTATGATTATAATGATGAGACTATTTGCGCAGCCTCTGGGCTGCGTTTTGGTGTTTTGGTGGAATGTTTACAAAACGATCAATCGAATGTATTTACAATGAATCCCCTTGAGACAAGGGGAAGTGAAGATTTATTATAACGAACTGGGAATGATTTCGCTGTTATTTCTCTTTTTTCTTGAGTTCTTTAGGGGTCCAAAACCCGATCAGTTCCCCCATCGTATCCAGCGTGATGTCTTTCCAGTCATCAATTACCAAAGTAAGATAACCTAAAGCCGCTGTTGGCAAGGCTTCGATTTCTCCATCGATGATCTGCAGATAAGCCTCCAAACCAGGGTTATGCGCCACGATCATGACAGTGTCATGATCCTGTGCCTGCTTGTTGAGTACCTTGATAAAATCCTGAGGTTCTCCCATATAGAGTTTGTCAGAATAAACCAGTTTGTTTTTATAACCAATTGTTTCGATGATAACCTCAACGGTTTCCTTAGCGCGCTGCGCGGTTGAGGCAAGGATCAAATCTGGAATGAGGTCATTTTTTTTGATCTGCTTCGCAATAAGTTTTGAATCTTTGACGCCGCGCTTTTTGAGAGGACGTTCGTGGTCCTTAAGGCTTTCATCCTTCCAGCTTGATTTACCATGACGCATCAGTAAAAGGTTTTTCATCCAGGATTCTCCTAGTTTTTTTCATTGATTCCAGTAAGCAATCATATCACAAATCATGGTTGTAGGGCAATTGAATTTTAGAATTAATCATCAAAATCAGTACTATTACGCCAGATGTGTCGATGTCGCTTCAATCGCTGTTCTGATGTTATCGAGATTAATGTTTGTTGGCAGAGTGCAATCCGCGCCGATGATGAGGTTCAAGGGGCCAAAGGATTGAATGATTGTGTGCACCCTGGTTCGAATCTCTTCAGGCGTGCCATTGACAATCAGACCGCGGTTATCCAAACCACCGAGAATAGGGCGCTTGAAGAGTCTTTTACCCTCTTTGAGCGGGATGTTGTGTTTTGCAGTGGCTGCCCAGTTGATCACATCGCCAGGATAGTTGCTGTAAAGGTGAAGTCGAATGTTATCGCGGCAGATATGGAGGATATTTAGTTCTCCCTTGCCTTCGACTGCCCTGAGCACCGTTAGATCGTGCGGTTGGATAATTGTCAGAAACTCGTGTTCATTAAATCGGTCAGCTTCACCGCCCTGTGCAGAAAAATAGATCCCATCCGCACCAGCCTCCAGGCAGGCTGCAGCAAATTCAGCCAGGCTCTCTGCAATGGTGCCCAGCCCGATATAGACGGAATCGGGATCCATTTTGATATGTTCGGTGACCAGCTTCCCGGATGCATGGTTGCCGGATGAAAAGGGATTAAAAATCGTGGTGGTTGTCAAACATTCCCCACCCAGTTGGTCCGTGATCATCTTAATCTCATCCAATTGTGCCTGGTAGAAGTCACTGCTGAGAGGTGCGGGCTTGATCTTTCGCCAATCGGAGGGAATCTTGATTTGGTGTTCCACCCTGTAGGGGTGTTCATTCATGATTTTCAAGAAGTCAAGATCGGCTTGACGATAGTAATCAAGATGTGCCTTAACGGATGCTTTACCATGAGCTATTTCCTTGGGAAAGTGAAACCAAAAACTGGCCGGGACGCGGTCGTGTATCTTTCCGTTTAGTGTGGCTCGCAGACGTTGAATTTTATTCATTTTTAACACTCCTGAAAGCGACTCTATCAGTAAACACATTAAACGTCGAACTGCGGATTTTCTAACCCGCAGTTCGCTTTCTCACCAAGTAATGAATTGCATTGGTCTAATAATACTATTGTTGATCTTCGGTGATTGTGGATGGCCTTTGTCACCTGTGTTTTCACCTTTACTCGGCAGGCATTCAGGTGAAGATTTACTGCTCAGGTTAATGATAGATTTCGTAATACAATCTGTTATTACAGAATAGCAAAGTATTATTTTATGACCTCGTTAGGCAAGGCAATACGCATCGCTGTCAGGGTTTTGTCTGCAGATCTCATCTAAGAAGATGTTTTCCGTTTCTTGCGGGTCAGTCCATAGATGAGTACCCCGATTGTCCCGAGGAAGCCGCCGATCAACACAGACCATGCCCATCGAGGGATCTGAACGAGGGGTTCTGGGAGAAAAGTGGGGGGGACTTTTGCAACTGTCCAATCAACATGATAGGCTCGTGCGCCTGTCATATCTGCATCTGTGAAATCAGCACCTGTTACGTTTAAGGAGGCTAACCGTGCATTACTCAAATTAGCCTTAGTGAAATCAGCATTCTCAAGATCAGCACTTACCAGGGCCGCATCGCGAAGGGACGCGCCTTCAAAACTTGCGTTTTGAGCATCCACTCCCAGAAGCAGGGAATCACCCAGGTTGGCTTCTTTAAAACTTGTTTTAACCAGGTCTCCCCCAATTACGAGGGTATTGTGAACGGCTGCGCCGTGCAAGGATGCCCGGTAGAAGTTAGGATTTATTAATAATCCATGCGACAGGTCTGATGCTGCCAGGTCTGTTTTACGCAAGATAGCACCAACAGCATTGAGGTTGTCCAGCTTCATTCCCCGCAGACTTGCACCAGATAAATCTTTTTTACCGCGGATCGCCGAGCGTGCTTCTTCCTCACTTACAGGTTGAACAACGTCTGAAGCCTTCTTTTCAATTTTGATCTCTTTTGTCATCATACCTCCCTGATAATTATATCGAATTTTCAGGTTTCATTCAACCTTTTTGATTTTCCTAACCCACTGATGACCTGGCGAATTTTGGGCTGACCATAGTAGTTGACCTGCCCGAGACCAGAGATTGTGATATCAAGGTTCTCCTCCACCTTAACGGTGGCATTTCCCTGCCCTGAGATGACAACCCGCAGCGATTGACTGGCGAGATTAGGTGCCTGATATTCCCCTGAACCGGAGATATGCACTTCTTGTTGATCGGCCCGACCTGATGCTGAGAACTCACCACGACCGCTGATGTTTACCTTCAAAGAGTTTACATCCAGATGACCAAAACTCACATTCCCCAGTCCAGAGACGCTAAGCTTGAAATTATCTGATTCCAGGCGATCACACTCGAGGTGGCACTGACCCCTGATGCTGATCGCTCTTAAATTCACGTAAGTGAGGCTATAGATCACCTTATGTTCCCTGCTGGAAAATACAGAAGAAAGGACCTTACCAAGCCTGCTGAACCAATCATGTTCAATGCCCAGGATCAATTTACCATTATGCACTTCGGTGATCAATTCTGGCAGGAGCTCTTCATCTGCTTCAATTGTGAGTGTTTCCTGGTCACCCTGAGTGAGAATGAGCTGACCAAAATCTTTGAATTGGATCTGATCGAAGCTTTCAATCGAACGGGTTTCTTTTTTCATTTGATTTCCTTTTATATTTAATTGGGATTTATTTCATCCAAATGTATTATAACATAAAATAAAGAATATTGGCATTGGATTTCGGAAAATAAAACAGGGAATTAATAAAATTAATGATAAATTGTGATATACTTAAGGATATTAAGCAATTAGAGAATTCTGATTAAGAATCTATTTAGATGTGTTAATGTCAGATTGTTTTGTATTTTCAGGATGGAAGATGATCCCCTCCCAGACGGATTTTGCCCAATCAAGGTCAGTGGGATCATCCAGATAGAAGGCAGTTTGCAGGCAGGACGTATCGCTGGCAGTGAATGTTATTAATGAAAGGCGTTTCTTTTCTCCTTCGATTTTCTGGATCTGAGAGTATCCAAGACCAACGACCTCACCTTTCGTGGATACATAAGTTTCTATGATGCTTTCAGACAGCTTTCCCTGGATCCGACTAAGCAGTTCTATTTTACTTGTGTCTTTGGGAAGCCGAAAAGGAACCGTAATCACGGTAATCCCTGTCTTCCAGAAGATCAGTTTTTCATCCTCAACCCTTTGTTTGAATTCTTCCGGGAGGTTGATGAGCCATTCATTTGTGATGCGAAACGCCATCGTTCCCTTTCGAGCCAGCTAGTGGATGCTGATTGATAGAACTATTATAATCAAGGTAAGATAATTATACATGTGAGGTGAGTATTGAAATTGCTCCCGAGTTCGTTGAAAGGCAGCGTAAGATGAAAGATCTGGATGGCCCGATCGAAGTGTCTGAATGGGGTCAATTCCAAATCAATGGTCAAATTCATTCTGAAGATGGCAAAGGGGCAGGCAAGGACATCTTCGTATGGGCGGGGAAAGTCTCTCCCTGGTCTGACCGGAAAGGACACCGGCTGAAACCGCATATGGTGGCATGCGCCCTTGCGGAGGATATCGATATTCTCGTGATTGGCAATGGGTTTCATGGTGCGATCGAGGTGACAAAAAAGACGCGTCAGGCTATCGATGCGGCAGGCGTTGGAAAGTTGATCATTCAAACGACACCTGAAGCTTGTGCGACATACAATCGATTGTTTCATAAAGGGGAGCACGTCGCTTTACTGGCACATGGGACGTGTTGAATTGAGTTTAGGTCTTATAAGGTATCAATAATTTACAATAGATTGTTCTCCCATAATCTAATGGTGTTGTAATATCTTCGCCAGAGCATGGGAATAATGTTTTAAATAAGTCTATCAATAATTAAAATAAGGAGTTAATCATGGCAGCACCCCCACATTGGGACCTGTCGAATGTTTATGCAGATTTGGATTCACCGGATTTAGCAAAGGACATCGAATGGGTGAAAGAAAAGACAGAATCTTTGCAACAGGTTTACCAGGAGCAATTGAACAAAATTACCCCTGAAAGTTCTCTGGAGGCTATCAATGAAGCAATCAGTGTGATGGTCGATCAGTTCAACCATCTATTTGAGAAAGCGGTCACCATTAACGCTTATTTGCACTCGTTCATTTCTACGGACTCGTTTAATCAAAAAGCCCTGCAGATGGGATCACAGTTCGATATGGTCATGGTAAACATTCAAAAGGTCACTGTGGTGCTTGAAGCCTGGGTTGGTCAATTCAAGGCGCAGCTTCCTGAAGTGCTGGCCTTGGGTAACAGCGCAGGTGAGCATGCCTTCCCAATTAAAGAGATCGCCGAGCAGAGCCAGTATTTGATGAGTGAGAAAGAAGAGGTCATATCCAATGAGTTGAGCCTTTCTGGATCACGCGCCTGGAGTAAACTGCAGGGCACCGTTACATCTCAGAAAACAGTTGATTTTGAATTGGATGGCGAAATGAAAAAACTGCCCATGCCGGCATTGATCAACCTGCATGCGCATCCGGATGAAACGGTCAGGAAACGAGCCTATGAAGCTGAGATGGCAGCCTGGGAATCCGTCAAGGAACCGCTGGCAGCTTGCATGAACGGGGTCAAGGGATGGGTGAATACTCTTAATGATCACCGGGGCCGTAAAGATGCCCTCCATGCCCCGATTGACCAGGCTCGTATCGATCGCGAAACCCTGGAAGTGATGATGGAAGCGATGAAAGACTCCTTCCCCACCTTCCGCCGTTATTACAAGGCAAAAGCAGCCCGGTTTGGGCAGGAAGCCCTCCCCTGGTGGAATGTGTTTGCTCCGGTGGGTCAGCTTGATAAGAAATATACATTCAGTGAAGCAAAAGACTTCATCTTGCAGTATTTCGGCGGCTTTTCCCCAGAATTGCGTGCTTTTGCTAAAACTGCATTTGACAACAGCTGGATTGACGCAGAACAACGTTCAGGCAAGCGGGGCGGTGCGTTTTGCATGGGTGTCCCGGGTGTTAAGGAATCACGCATCCTGTGTAATTTTGACGGTACACTGGACCAGGTCATGACCATCGCCCATGAATTGGGGCACGGATACCATAATTTCAATATGTACCAGGCCAATAAGACCCCTTTGCAGCGCGATACACCCATGACTATGGCAGAAACAGCTTCGATCATGTGCGAAACGATCACCTTTAACGCGGTCATGAATACGATCACAGATCCACAGGAAGAGCTGGCTCTGCTGGAAACTGCCCTGGTAGGCGACGCACAGGTCATCGTTGATATCTATTCACGCTTCCTGTTCGAAAAGGAGGTGTTTGAGCGCCGTGAAAAATCTGACCTGAGCGCTGATGAGCTGTGTGAGATCATGGAAGATGCCCAATCGAAGACTTACGGAGATGGCTTGGATGCGAATTATCGTCACAAGTATATGTGGACCTGGAAGCCGCATTATTATTCTGCAGGTCTCTCATTTTACAATTTCCCGTATGCCTTTGGTATGCTTTTTGGCGTGGGCTTATATGCCATTTATCAACAGCGGGGTGATGATTTCATCCCCGATTACAAGAAATTGCTCTCAAGCACCGGTGAAGCGCCGGCAGCTGAACTGGCTGCCCGGTTTGGCATTGATATCCGATCAAAGCGCTTCTGGGAAGACAGTTTAGCAGTGGTTGCCAAACGTGTGGATCGTTATTGCGAGCTTTAAATTATTGAATGGTTTGTGAAGGCAGAGCGCCTTCATAAATAAAAATCAAAAAAAATGAGGTTGTCTAAAAGGGCAACCTCTTTTTTTAAGGAAGAATAATATGACATGCTATTCTGTCACCTCAATAATATGGGTGAAGGTATCAGCCCCTGGCTGACTGCCTGCCCTGAGGAGGAACGACGTGAGGGATGAGGGATTCCTCTGCGATAGTGAGTGTGCAATTGCTGCCAGGGTCAAGCCATATTTCCAAAATGGATTATGTCATGTGAGTCAGTCGCTTAAGTTTATATTGTGTTTTCTACTTAATCTTGCTTAAAACCCTCATCCGTCACGCATTCAGCGTGCCACCTTCCCCGTGGGGGAAGGCATTAACCTTTAGGAAGGTTTGTTCTTTACACTGAATAAGTTGAGTGCATGAATGAAGGGGACAATCTAAAAAACCATCCCCTTTTAATTATTAGCTTCTTTTTGAATAAGTCATTAAAATAAATTTATCCCTGGGAATTCCCGTCTGCAAAATCACCCAACCAGGCTTGGATCTTGCTCTTAATCTGGTCTCGCACGGTGCGAAACAAGGTGATCTTCGCCTCTTCAGGACCCTTGAAAGCTGCTGGATCCTCAAAAGGCCAGTGCAAACGGGTGCCCATGCCGGGGAAGATGGGACAGCGTTCATCGGCGTTGCCGCAGACCGTGATCAGGTAATCGAAATCGACCTTTCCGATGAATTCTTCAATATGTTTTGAACGGTGATCACCCATGTCGTATCCAGTCTCTTCCACGACTTTAATGGTGAAAGGGTTGACGCTGTGCGGTTCAAGGCCAGCGCTGTAGACACTGAAACGATCTCCACCAAGTCGGTTCAGCCATGCTTCTGCGATCTGGCTGCGGCAGGAATTCCCTGTGCAAAGAAAGAGGACTTTCATTTTTCCCTGATCCGTCATTTTTGATGCTCCATTTTTCTCAGAATATCGCGATTTATTGCATTATAGCCAGTTAGTGTAATGGGTATTTTTTATTGAGTTATTAAGGGGTTAACAAGCGGGGGAAATTTGCCAGTTAATCCAGTGTGAGCAAAGCGCCTTGTTTTTTGAGCCAGTCACGGTCCTTTCGGTAATCGGGTTTGATCTTCTCAATCGCACTCCAGAAGGCTTTGCTGTGATTATGGTGTTTGAGATGGGTGAGTTCATGCAGGACGACATAATCAATGACACGAAGCGGCGCCATACAAAGGCGATAGGTGAAATTAAGGTTATTCTTGCTTGAGCAGCTGCCCCAACGCGTCCTGGCGCTGGTGATGCGCACCTTGTTGACCTTGAAGTGATACTTCTTTTGATACTCCCTGATCAAATTGTGCGTGATGGCACGTGTTTCTTCCCGATACCAGGTGATGAATACCTCTTTCGACCGGTTTTGGGCAGCACGGGCGAGGAGGAAAGTGCCGTCCAGTTCCAGGGGAGGGCGGGAACGATCCGTCAATCTTAAGGGGTACAGCTCTCCGAGATACCAGAAGGTTTCACCTGGCTTAAAGGTCTTTGGCTTGCGATTGGCGAAGGTATGCGCTGCACGTGCGCGTGTTTTATTAATCCAACTTGTCTTGTGTGCGACGAGATTGAGGATCTGTGCCTGGGTGGCGTACTTTGGGGCGCGCACGATCAATCGACCATCAGGTTTGATCTCCAGGCTGATGCTCTTGCGGTTAGAGCGGATGACCTGGGAGATTTCAGGGGGATTCTTGGGGGTGTGAGATTTCATGGGGATTATTATACTTTGTATGGGAAGAGTGTATCAGGTTTTAGGTATCAGTGTGTCGTCCTGAATTCTGGTGACAGGAAGAATTATGAGATACATTGCTCATAATCCATTAATCAAGATAAGGGAAGCGTAAATCTGTTATTGCGAATGGACGCAGCCCGACAGGGCTTTGGGAGTGCGGCAGTCTCCGGGGATTGTTATAAGTACCCTATGTCCAGCCCAGGATGACCATTTTGATCATGAACGCTTGCGCACATCGTTTTTGTCGCTTGCGGAGGTTCTGACATCATGTATAATCATAGCCATGCATAATCAACGAAGCAGGGAAGGTTAACTTACGAATGCGGCACTTTGCTAACGCTGATAAAGAAGTATTGGATGGCTGTCAAAAGGCGGCATCATGCTGACCCAGAATCAGCTTTGGCCAAGTATCCGCACCCTGGATGGGCGGGAGTTAAAAACACTTGTGCGAGGACATCCCTTTGAGGTGGTGAATGTTCAGGGTGATCGCGTGGTACTCTCCCCGGTAGTGAATGGCAAACCGCGAACAATCCTGCGAGGTACGCTGGAAGAAGCTTTCAACGCGCTGTTGGAACGGCGTGAGCTGACCGGTCAGGAGATTGCATGGGAGTTTTCAGCCTTTAACGCTGTGTATGTGGCTGCGCTGCTGGCTGCTTTGCCAGATGTGGCAGTATGCAAGCATCCGATACGTTTGATCTTTATGGGTCACCAGTTGTTTTATTTGGAGTAAGCATTAATTTTCAAGATCGATGAGGCGGGATTAGCGATTATGAAGTGGGGTCATCAAGTGAGTTTCATGTGCGTTTCTTAATGTTTTCCCCTTGACAAAACCCAACATTTGATTGTATGATTAGAACATATGTTCTATATAAGATTGGATTTTCTATCCAAATGATACAAACACACTTGGGAGGGTTTCGAACATGACACGGGTATTGATCTTTAAAGCCATGGATGCGTTTGGCGTGATAGAAGTGGATGCACCCCCAGCACGGATTGTACGGGCGGTCAACCACGGCAATTGGGAGGATTTCCTTCCTGATGTGCCCGGGCCGCTGTATGCCCGTCAGCAAGGGGATGTGGTGGTGGTGACGCGCAGTCCCCCAGTGCCTGAAGAGGAGCTCCCCAAGCTCAGCCGCAGGGAGCACCAGGTATTGGTTTTATTGGGGGAGGGGCTGACCACTGCTCAGATCGCGCTTAAGCTGGGGCTGCGTCCGCGCACCATTCGCGGCTATGTGGCCAGTATGAAGGCCAGGTTGGAGGCACACAACATTCAGCAGCTTGTGGCGCGTGCTGTTGCCATGGGATTGTTCAGGCCGGAGGTGTGAGTCAGGG
>JAYELT010000086.1:0-36051 GCA_034717715.1 Chloroflexota bacterium
ATAAGTCGTTATTGATAAATTTCAATCATTAATTGTCGCTGTGGGTGAAAAGGTTGGAGTGGGATACAGTAGATATCTTTTAGGATACCACCCAACTTGTCCATTCTCAGTCTGGACTTTTACCCAGACCAAACAGTCATAGGTCATTGTTTCATCCAGATCGCGCAAGGGTGAATTGGCGCTCAATTGTGTGATTACCGTTCCCCCAGGTTCCAGATACAGATTGTAATATGGTGGGATTCCGGTTCGGATAACAAAAGCCGTCAATGGAGTGGGCGTAGATGGTATTTCTGTCGCAGTTGGAGAAGGCAACATAGTCTCTGTTTGCGTTGCTGTCTCTGTTTGAGTTTGAGTTGACGTGATCGTCCATGTGGAACTGGGCCCCTGCGTTGGTGTTGATGTGATCGTTGGGGTCAGCGTATGGGTGGGGGGGATAAGAGGGTCAAGTGTTTCAGACGAAATGTGGTTTACAACCAACGAAACAGGCTTGTCTAGACGTGAAACCAGTGTTTTCTGTAAAGCGACAACATCAGTGTAGTTTAATGGATTATTCGACCTGATAGTGAACTCCAATTGGATTTCCTTTTCCACCCGTGCAATTACCAGATCAACCATCTCTGCATTTTTAATTTCGGCTATTTCAGATTCAATAAGATTATTAATCAAACGATTTTCCTGTGCTTGCGTGACCAATCGGGCACCCAGGATAGTCAGAATAATCAATAGTGCTCCGGTTAAGACGCCAGCGAGGATCAGCGTTTTTGGAAACTTCCCATTCGTTCTTTCAACGGATGGGACAAACCCTTCCAGGAAAAAGACAAGCGTTGCAGCGAAAGCAATCGTGATGGCATTTGTTAGAAATAATAAAGCTGCACCACCAGCTATATCCCAGCGTCCCAATGCGATTCCAATCCCTATCGTTGATAACGGGGGCATTAATGCAGTTGCGATTGCAACACCTGGTAGTGCGGCTGATAAATGAGGCTGCGCCATGGAATAGGCTGCTGCTAATCCACCTGCCAGGGCAATGATCAGGTTATTTGGGGTTGGCTGCGTTCGATTCAAAATCTCATCAGGTATCTCAAGCAGGGATGGTACAAATGGGAGATAAATATTACTGAGTGTGAGTAGGGCTGAAAGGATAATCGCCAGGACAGCTCCCCGTAATAATGAGGATAAAGCATTGCGCGCCAAATTTGTGTCCGCTGTGATTGATCCCACTCCCACGCCTAAAATTGGGGACATTAAGGGAGCGACAAGCATTGCCCCGATAATAACTGCTGGGGAGTCGTTGATCAATCCCAACGTTGCGATCGAGCCAGATAAGATAACCAATAAAAAATAATCAAATCCGGGTGATGAAGCTGTTCGTATGTTGTCAATAATTTCTTTACGACGTTCAGCACTTAGAGGTTTAATATTTTGGGACAGCCATGTTTGTAATCTGTTCTCTTCATCCATTGAATAATTATCCCGGATCTGATAAATCTGTGAAATAATGGTTTATGAACGTAGTTGCAGCCAGAAAAATTGATAAGGTTCGATATTGAAGGGCACCTGATCCGTGTTGATTCTCAAGAGTGGTTTATTGTCGATTAGATCAAAGAGGGTCTTGCTGCGGTAGGTTTTTAAATCCAAAACCAGAGATTGTAACTCCCCGGTTAGATTCAGGATGCAAAGGATATTATTGTTCTGATGCTTTCTTATCACTACAAGACATTCTTTTTGGTCTTTTGCCAGAAATTCATATCCACCAAATGAGAAAATGGGATTTGACTTTCTGATTTGGATTAGATGACGCATCTTGTTTAGCAGGGAAGCAGGGTCTTGATCTTCAACAGCGACATTGACTTTTTGGAAAGTATATGCTCCTTCACTAATGACAGGGGCATAGAGCATTTCGGGATCTGCTTTTGAAAAGCCAGCGTTTAGCTGGTCATCCCATTGCATCGGTGTCCTTACACCGTTCCGGTCAGGCAGCCAGATATTGTCACCCATGCCAATCTCATCCCCATAATAAATAATCGGGGTTCCTGGCAAAGAATAAAGGAGCGCGTTTGCCAGCATTATTTTTTTGTAATCATTGTCAAGCAAGGGCGCTAATCTGCGCCGAATGCCAAGGTTAAGGCGCATACGGCTGATAGGTGCATATTCAGACCACATCCATTGTCGCTCCTCTTCTGTTACCATTTCGAGGGTCAACTCATCGTGATTCCTGAGGAATGTGCACCATTGTGTATTTTCTGGTATGTCAGGCGTTTGCGACATGATCCAATGAATTGGGCTGGCATCACCATTACGTATCGCCATAAATATTCTTGGCATCACAGGGAAGTGGAACCCCATATGGAACTCATCACCATCACCGAAATAAGGCCTGACATCTGCTGGCCATTGGTTTGCTTCTGCTAAAAGAACTTTCCCTTCATAATTTGCATCAAGATGTGCCCGAAAGGCTTTGAGGATTTCATGTGTCTCAGGTAGGTTTTCACAATTGGTATCTTCACGTTCGATCAGATATGGAACTGCATCTGCACGAAAACCATCAATACCCATATCCAACCAGAAATCCATCACATTCATCATTTCCCGTATGACATCAGGGTTATCATAATTTAAATCTGGTTGTGATGAATAAAATCGGTGCCAAAAATACTTTCCCACTTTCTCGTCATAGGTCCAATTGGATTCTTCAGTATCAAGGAAGATGATGCGAGCATCTGAATACTTATCATTCGAATCAGACCAAACATAATAATCTCGAAATTTGGAGTCAGGATCAGATCTGGATTGTTGGAACCATATATGTTGGTCCGATGTGTGATTCAATACGAGGTCACTGATAATCCGTAAACCGCGTTCATGAGCTTCCTTGATCAAGGTTTCAAAATCCTCAAGGGTTCCATAATCTGGATGAACGTTGTAATAGTCGGCAATATCATACCCATCATCTTTCAGTGGAGATGTGTATATTGGTAAAATCCAGATGCAATCAATTCCCAAATTTTTTAAATAATCTAATTTACTGATCAATCCGGGAATGTCACCGATTCCATCTCCATTCGAATCACAAAAAGCCCGGATATGAACTTCATAGAAGAATGTGTTCATGTACCAGGGGTATTTGTTTTCTGTCATGATCCCTTCCATAGTTGAGATAGCAGTATTGATGGGTTAAGTATAGTGGCATTAATAAACTCCGACAAGGGACTGTTTCTGGAAAATATCATGAAAATGAAAGCGATGTGACCTTACCTGCGATCATCCTGATACGCTTCTGATCAGTTGCCTGCTCCATGACACCTTCAATCAAGAATAAATCGGATTCACGCAGTGCAATGTAGTGTTTCTTATAGACTTGAGGGGGGATCATTACTCGAAGAGAACCTTCCAGGTCTTCCAACGTCAGGTAGCACATCATCTGATTGGTTCGAGTACGAAATCTGCGTAAAGTTTGGCGCATACCAGCTACCCGGACCTTTTCACCAATCAAGCTTTGGGCTTCCAAGGTCGTCACTGCACCTGCAGATTGGATCTGTTCTGTGAATTGTTCGAGGGGTGTTATTGTTAAGCTCACTCCCAAAATCTCTTGCTGCGCTTTCAGCCGCTGCTGCATGTTCCAATCCTCTGTTTGGTTTGGATCTAAGAATAACTGCATTTGTCCGGGCGGTCGTGTTTGTGTAATTTGTTTTAATCCTAATGGGATAGTAGTTAAGCCATCAAAAGCACCGCACATGATCAGGTTTTGTGCCTCTTTCTTTTGAGGATTTACACGGATTAAGAATTCCTCCAGAGTATGAAAGGGACGTTTGTGGATGATTGCTTCAATTGTGTGTCGAGTAAGGCCCCTCACTTGATTAAATCCCATATACAGGATTGGTTCCCCTTTGGGATATCTAACGCTGAATCGGTGGTTGGAATAGTTGACGTGTGGGTGAGTCAATTTTAATTTCAATCGTCTTGCTTCCATCAGGTAAACTCGCTGGGAATAATAACCTCCACCGAATCCCAACACTGCGGCTATGAATTCGGCAGGATAATGGGTTTTGCACCATGCAGAATTCCAGGCTAATTGGGCATAAGATGCGGCATGTGCTTTGGGGAATCCATATTCTGCGAATGCCGCCATCATATCCCAAATACGTTCCGCTGTTTCAGCAGGCACATTGTGCCGAAAAGCTGCCCCGGTGATGAAGTTCTGACGGAGTGTAACCATCACACCCCCAGGATCGAAATGACTCATTGCCCGGCGAAGGATGTCAGCTTGTGCAATGGTAAGCTCACCTAATTCGTGTGCGATTCGCAGCACCTGTTCCTGGTATAAGATGACACCCAAGGTATTATCGAGTAAATTGGACAAGGATTTGTGAATATGTGTCACTGGTTCTTCTCCCCTGAAGCGACGAATAAATGCATCCCTCAAGCCACCTCTTAAGGGGCCTGGTCGATAAAGCGCCAGGGCTGCCATGATATCTTCTACATTTTTTGCATTGATCTCTCGAAGCGTTTCACGCATGCCTGGGCTTTCGATCTGGAAACACCCTATGGTCTTTGCCTCTGAGATAGTTCTTGCTGTATCAGAGTCTTCTTTAGGGATTTTTTCCAATACATCAAGACCAGATTTGAACTCCTTACACCGCCAGGATTGGATCTTATTGGCAACTTCTCCTAAAACAGTCAATCCCCGAATACCAAGTAAATCAATCTTGACCATTCCGAGTTTTTCAATTCCTTCAAGGTCAAATTGAGCATGGTTGATGTTGAGAGATGGTGAATGAATTAGTGGGATCAAGTCAGTGATCGGGAAGGGTGCAATGATGATGCCCCCTGGGTGAACTGAGAGATGTCTGGGGATACCAAGGATTACTTGAGCATCATTGATAATATCTTTGATGATTGGGATAGACCCATCACGGGAGAGCTGGGAGAAAGGATTCGAAGAATCATCACCCCTCTGAAAGCGAAAAGATGATGGAAGTTTCTTTGAGAGTTGTCGAATGGTTTCGGGTGAAAGGCCATATGCTTTGGCGACATCCCCTAGGGCTGACTTAGGGCGATAATGATTGATCGTGGCAACCATTGCGACGCGATCCATTCCATATTTTTCAAAGACATAATGGATAATTTCATCCCGCCGATGGGAAGCGATATCCGTGTCAATGTCAGGAGGCTTCTTTCGCGCCGGGTTGAGAAATCGTTCAAAGTAGAGATTCAAGGCCAGGGGGTCTGGGGAAGTGATTTTAAGACAATGAGCAACAAGTGAAGAAGCGGCTGAACCACGTGAGGAAGTCGGTATACTGAGTTTACGGGCATGATTGATAATATCTTCGACGATTAAGAAAATTGGGTCATAACCCATATTAGAGATGATCCCAAGTTCATAATTCAAGCGCTGGGTGATAGTGGGTGTGAGGTTGTGATAGTGTTCCCTGGCACCCTGGAAGGCCTTTTCTCGAAGATAATCTGACTGTGATTTCCCCTTGGGTGTTGGAAATCTCGGATAATGGGTTTGACCAACAGGAAGAATTAAATGACAGCGGTCTTCAATCACCTTCAAATTCTCTAATGCTTCTGGGATATCCTTAAAACGAAAGTTAAATTCTTTCGGAGATGGGAAATGTGCGCTTCCTGGAGGCAGATGCTGTTTGTGAAGGCTGTGAATCGATGTATTATGTTTGATTGCAGTGAGTGTTCGATATGCAGCTTGTTGTGATTTGTTTTCGTATAATATTTTTTGAGTGGCAATGATGGGTAGTCCATGGCGTTTGTTTAGAGTTAGGAGGTTTTGTTCATATTTCATCGGACCATTGGTATATCGTTGTATCTCAACGAAGATGTCTTCCTCGAAAATTGAAGAGAGATCCGATAAAAATAAATCAGGCAGCTTTTCAATAGCAGATTCATTGTGGATCAATTTTCTGAGAACACCTTGTGCATCACCACAAGTGCAGATTAATCCTCGTTGATGATCATTGAGGGTCGTTATATCCAACAGGTTTTCTTCTACCAGCATCAAGCTGCTCAAACGAGAAAGATTAGACCAACCATTAATATCCTTTGCAAACAGGGTTAATAATCCATGGAAACCTTTATAGGAGATATCTACTTCCAATCCAATGATGGGGTTGATTTGGCGGTTTTTACAGGCTTCATAGAATTCAACGGCTCCAGATAAGTAGCGATGATCTGTTAAACCCAATGTTTGGAGTTTATATCGTGAAGCCGCATTTACCAAATCCTTTGGCGAACACAAAGATTGCAAAAAGCTAAAGTATGAATGGGTACGTAAATAGGGGATGCTCTTAAGTTTCATAATGTGAGTTGTACATTCGAACAAATATTCTAATAATAATTATAAGTGTTCTTAAAAAGTATGCAAGTGGCAAATGCGTCCTGGATAAGAATGCCTTATGAATCTTAATAAATACGAATGTCAATCGCCCCTAAAATATAGGGTGTGATTCCTATTTCAGCTATTCCCGATAAATTTCAGCCAATGGCATCCAAAAGAAAAATCGAGTATAATTATGTTTAGAAAATATTTTGAAAGGAGCGTTTTATGGGAACTGAGGGAAGAAAAATTGTCGGTCTTGATATTGGTGAATTGCTTGAAATCCTAAATAAAGCATTTGCTGATGAATGGCTGGCGTATTACCAGTATTGGATTGGTGCAAAAGTCATCAAAGGGCCAATGAAGGGAGCTGTTGCTGAAGAATTGATTGAGCACGCTGAGGAAGAATTAGGGCATGCTGATATGTTAGCTGAACGAATCCTAGAACTTGGTGGAACACCACTCAATGACCCCACTGAATGGAAGAAGCATACCACCTGTGGTTATGAAGAACCGGTCAATGATTTTGTAGAAGATATTCTTGCACAGAATATTAAAGGGGAACAATGTGCTATTGATGTCTACCAAGAGCTTTGTGAACTGACCAGAGAATTAGATCCTGTAACTTATAATATGGCTTTAAGCATTCTTGAAGATGAAGTTGATCACGAAGAAGAACTTCAATCGCTCGAAGAGGATCTACATTTTATGATGATGCGGAGATAATCTCCTCAAATTTATATCTGGTTAAAAAAACAATTGAAGGTACATGAAAGAGCTGGTGAATCCGATCCGCCAGCTCTTAAATATTTAACCGAATTCGTTTGAGTACTATTGGTTCAGCAATATATTTACAGTGTCCATTCTGTACACGATGTATTTCAAATCACCTGCGACGATGTTAGCTTGATTTATCTAGGAATGTAATCATCCCTCTTTTGCCATTGATCAACCAATCAGGATCGGCTTCCTGATCAATACGCTCAATGATTTCATTTGATAACCCCAGAATGAGCTCTCCCTTTAGCGTGCGTAAGCTTAAAAAGCTGGATGGAAAATATCCGGCTGCTTCACCAACTTTTGTTGTAGGGGGCCAATGCCGATCGCCAAATAGGCGCCGGTAGTTAACATCACCCTTGAGAATTGTCAAATCATAGGTGGCAATTTTGGCACGAAGAACATTGGGCATTTCCCTGTACATAAGACTTGTTGTGAAGAAGGGGGGGGCTTCCAATATCAATAATCTTGAACGCAAGGATGCTCGCAGGCGGTTTCCTAATTGTGAAATCTCATTATCAGACGATGAGAATAGTAGATCAAGCGATTTTTGAACATCCTTTGGCATCGCATCCGACACGAAAAAAGGCTGGTTCTTCACATAACAAGTCACTGTTTTAGCTAGCCCGGCGTTTAATAAAAAGTCAATTAATGCGAGATCAAAAAAGAGCTCCCTTCCAACATTATCCATAAAATAGGCAACCTTTGATGGTTTCTTTTCAAGCAGATGAAAGGCGGCTTCGGCCTGGTCCAATATGATCCTCTCAGTTTGTGTACCCATATCTGTTTCAAAAGTATTGAGGTTACTTAAGTCCCCCCGGTTACCCCACAAAGCCTGATAACAGGCACACTGAAAATGCTCAAGTATAGTTTGAGCCTGTTTCAATGGATAGTTTGCTGACAAAATGGGCAATGCATCAGATAATTCTTTTTCCTTAAGCAGCATGTAGGGGTCTTTATAGTTCCAAGGCCCTGGTTGAAAGTATTTAACGATTTCAAGAACACGGCGGTAGAAAAAGGATTCAGCCAGGTACCAGGGTAACTCCAGCCAGGTTTTATTGAGATATGGATGTAATGCTTTATCCCAAATGTCTTTGTCGCTGGTTTCCTCGTGAAGGGGCTTTATGTGATCATGAGCCAACTCATCTTTGAAGGCTACAAGATCTTTTAGAATGGATGGCGTGTAATCAAAATCCGCCATGACTTGATCAATAATGATCGGTTTTCTATCTTCGATGGTATGACGAGCAAAAGTGCCAGGTTCTGATGTCATTAAGAATGGTGGGAGCGATGTCATATTAATTAATCCTATAAGTGGGTTTAAATTTTGTATTCCCAATAATTTTGAGAATAAGATATTGGCTGTTTTATACCTAAACAAGGACAATAGAAAGTGAGTTCCTTAATTCAGATGTATTAAGCATGAATAACTTTCATCTTGCTGTTCTTTGATCACCCTAATTCAGGGAATTGTAATGGTTTTTCAAAATCGAAAAATTATGATCCTTTAGTGTAATTAATTCTTCATGGTTACGAGATGAAATTAATAAATACCTTACCACCCAGACGGTTTGCCGCAGCCGTAAATGCTTTCATGTAATCCTCCAAAGGGAATTGGTGGGTTATAAGTGTGGAGAGGTCAACCATACGACTTGAGACCATGCGGATAGCTGTTGGATAGGTGTTTATCATTCGACGTGAAATTTTAATGGTCAAACCTCTTCTTCGGGATGCTGATGCAGTGAAGCGTGTCTCGTCTACTGAGGGTATCCCAATGACCACCACGGTTGCACCACGTTTTGATGCAAGCACTGCACTCTCAACAGCTGTGCCATCGTCACCTGCGGCTTCAAAGGTTATGTCAAGACCACGACCGTTTGTAGCAGAAAGGATCTTTTCGGCTTCATCTCCATTTGCCAATAGAATATCTGTTGCACCACATTTACATGCAATTTCCAATCGGTGACTCAATTTGTCAGTTGCAAAGATACGAGCAGCACCTGCTAGTTTTGCCAGTTGAATGGTAAGAAGGCCAATTGGTCCTGCGCCAAATACACCAACATCCATCCCTGGGAATACATGTCCCAACCGAAGCGCATGAATTGCTACACCGAGTGGTTCAAGTAATGCCCCTTCTTGAGGTGAAAATGACGCTGGGAGTGGAAAGACGGCTTCTTCTGGCCATGCTAAGAACTCCTGCAAAGCGCCATCAACGCCCTCGGCACCAGCGAATCTCATATTATTGCAGAAGTTGGGTTTTCCTTCCAGACAATATTCGCACGTTCCACAGGAGAGTGCTGGGTCTACAGCTGCCAATTGGCCTTGAAGCGGTCCTGTCTCCACGATAGCGGAGAACTCATGCCCGAGAATCATCGGCTGATCGAGTTGTACATCTCCTGTTCCTCCATCCCTTAGATAGTGGATATCAGAGCCACAAATACCTACACTGACAATTCTAAGCAAGCATTCATTTTCTTTGGGTCTAGGTTTAGGGGATTCAACAAGCCGTAAGTCATCAATCCCAAAATATTGTATCGATTTCATTGGGTCGCACCTCTCTTCGTAAGAATATCGTGATTAATTGTCACATGCAGACTATCTTTGAATTATATTGCATGAAGTGCTTATTTTTCAATATTGAAGTTAAAAACATATCATTACTTAAGAAGGTGATGTCTGTCATCTTCATCTTGACTGAAACACAACCAAAAGCTAGAATATTTAAAATTTATAAATGAGATTAAATGAGATTATTAGATTCCCCTAAAGGTGAACTTGTTAGAATTATTGCTTATCGAGGTGGGAGAGGTGTGGGTTATAAACTTCGTCAACTAGGGTTGTCTCCAGGAAGGGAAGTCAAGATTTTACGGTATGCGCCAATGGGTGGACCGCTGATGATCGATGTTGCAGGTCGGTCGGTTGCACTGGGTAGGGGGATTGCTGCCCGGGTTACGGTTGAGGTTGTTTAATGCGTATGGGACTCATTGGACAACCGAATTGCGGTAAAAGTACCTTATTTAATCAGATTGCTGGTTACAAAGCAGAAACGGGTAATTTTTCAGGTACAACAGTGACTTTCATTGAAAGTAAGGTGCGGTTACTTGGAAATGTTGTTGACGTTGTAGATCTGCCTGGAACCTATACTTTAGCAGGCAGCAATCCGGCAGAGCGAGAGGTTATTAAATATCTCACATCCAATGATGTTGATCTTGTTGTTAACGTCTTGGATGCATCTCATCTTTCTCATGGACTGGTAATGACCATCGAATTACTGGAACTGAACGTTCCAATGGTGGTCGCGTTGAATATGATGGATGAAGCTGATCGCGCCGGCATATTGATCGATGTGCAAGAACTTGAGAATTTGCTGGGATTACCAGCGATCCCAATGATTGCATCAAAGGGGCGAGGAATCCAACCTCTATTTATTAAATCCTTTCACGCGGGTCAAAAGAATGAAAAACCAATTCAACCTAACTATCGTGAAGGTATTGAAAGCGCATTAGAAGCTCTTGAAATCAAACTCGCAGATGTACAGAGTCAATTAAATTCTCGAGCGTTAGCGATAAAGTTGTTAGAAGGCGATCATGTCATTTTAGAGGATGTGGCACATCAGAAACCCGAGATCCGTGCTGATCTGGAGTTGCTTCAAAAGTCAATTCTTCATCAATTTGGACAATCGTCAGAGTGGGTTTTAAATGATGAACGTATCCACTTAGCAGATCAAATCGCATCTATAGTATGCAAGCAGGGAAAACGAAGAGTATCCTTTCGTGATAAATTAGATGATATTCTTCTGCATCCAAAAATTGGATATATTGCACTGATCTTGATCCTCTATCTATTTTTTGCGGGTGTCTATAGCCTTGGTGGACTGATAGAAGGACCATTAATGTCTCTCTTTGATAATATTGAAGGATGGCTGATACCCTTATTTGGAAATAGTGATGGATTACTAACTCAGGTTGCGATTGGCTTGATTCAGGGTTTGTCTGGAGGTGTAGCTATTGTCTTACCTTATCTTGTGCCTTTCCTTGTTGGGCTGGGGATATTGGAAGATGTTGGATACCTTCCTCGTGTGGCCTTTTTGATGGATGCACTCATGCATAAGTTGGGATTACATGGAAAATCAATCGTTCCTTTCATCCTTGGGTTTGGATGCAATGTTCCTGCGATAATGGCTACACGGATATTGGAAGACAAACGAGAACGTTTCATCTCAGCAGCATTATCTACGCTGGTTCCTTGTGCAGCGAGATTAGCTGTTGTATTTGGCCTTGTTGCCTATTATCTGGGTCCAGTGCTTGCTCTCATGATTTACTTATTCGATTTGTTTGTGATCGCAATCACGGCACGCGTTCTTCTACGATTGATACCTGATACCTCTCCAGGGTTAATCCTGGAGATGCCGGTTTATCGTACCCCTACATTTCGAACTGTTTCGAACAAGGCTTGGTGGCGGATCAGGGAATTTATCGTGGAAGCTTGGCCATTGTTGATTGTTGGAAGTATTGTGCTTGCGGTTCTTAACTATTTAAATGTTGCTGTTTTTCTCAATGCAATGGTTCGTCCACTTTCCTGGATTTTGGGACTCCCTCTTGAGGTCGGTGTCCCTTTAATATTTGGTGTTTTACGAAAAGAGTTATCTCTGGTCATGCTGGGTCAAGCGTTAGGGAGTATGGAGTTTTCACTTGTTTTATCACCAATCCAGATGATCACATATGCGGTGTTTGTGGTCTTTTATATCCCATGTTTGGCGACAATGATCGTTATCCGTAAAGAGCTGGGTGGTAAGGCTATGTGGGGGATTGTAGGTATGACAACTTTAATTGCGACAGTAGCAGGCTTATTAGCACGCGGCTTTGCTGGTATAATTTTTTAATTATTAACCATGTCAAAATTTGATCACTTTAATTTGATTAGCCCCATTTATGATCTTGTATTTGGCCGCGGCGATGCAAAGAAGATCGTAGGATTAACTGATTTAAGAAAAGATCATGTCTTACTGGATGTTGGTGGGGGGACAGGACGTGTCACTGTTCGCTTTAAAATGATCTGCAATAACTTGTTGGTTGTTGATTCGGCCATGAATATGCTCCGAAAAGCGCGTGAGAAGAGAATTCGCGCAATTTGTGCCCAATCAGAAAGACTTCCATTTCGCGATCGGAAATTTGATCGGATCATCATGGTGGATACTCTTCACCATGTGCGAGATCAACAACAAACATTGAATGAAATGTGGCGATTGTTAGCACCCGGTGGAAAGTTGATCATTGAGGAACCAGACATTCATCATTTTGCAGTAAAGCTGATTGCTCTAGGTGAGAAACTGCTGTTGATGAGAAGTCACTTTCTTACACATCAAAAGATCCTGGAAATGTGTCAGTTTTCCAAAGAAGCAACAGTTGATTTTCTTCGGGAGAACGGCATTGCATGGATTATAATAACCAGGCAAATTCCAAGGAAAATAATGGAGTGATATGTGAGCGATATGCGTATTGAAGAGATCATGAAACAAATTCCTCACCATTTTAATGCTGAAAACGCAGCCGGTGTCTCTGGTGTTGTTCAGTTGAATTTTACCGGTGAGCAAGCATCTGATTGGGTGATCACGATTAAGGATCAAAAGTGCCAAGTTGAGAAGGGGACAACAAAGGATCCTGATTTGACAATTAAAGCCAAATCGAAAGATGGGGTAAAATTGCTCACAGGCAAACTTGATGCGATGCGCGCATATATGTTCGGAAAGATTAAAGTGTTCGGCGACCTAACACTCGGTATGAAACTCACCAGTTTTTTTAATTAGTCACACTATTCTAATGAATTTGATAAACGGCGTTGATCCATAAGATCGAATTTTGGATTTAATGTTTAGTTTAATACAAGCCCCAATCGTCACCTAATCCTTCTTCCATCATGGTTGGATCCCAGGCCTCCCGACCATAACGAATAGTTGTCGGGACTTCTAAGATTGTCTCGGTTTTTTTTCGTGTACGCTCTATCATTGATGGCCCATAAGGACAAAAGGGTGTCGTCAGGATCATTGTAACGGCAGCTTGGCCTTCTTCCATTTCCACGTTGCGAACTAAGCCAAGCTGGACGATGTTCAATCCTAATTCTGGGTCCATGATTTCACATAAACCATCTTCTAATGCGGGAACCAGGTTGGGGTGGGTGTTTTCGATATCCCATATGTGTGTATTTCCTTGCTTATCATCACTCATTGGAATTATCCTTTTCATTCATGTTGATTCGGTAAGTGCAGTGATCATCTCCAGTAAAAATACAAGATTCAATTTGTACAGGTTTGGACAATATTTGCGTGATTAATTGATGATCCAGAACACAAATTTCCGGGTGGTCTATCCGAACTCTGTAATACGGACATGAATATGATGTGATCGTGTAATCCTCTTCGTTTTTCTCCCAATCTACAATGAAACCCTCTTTGGTCATAATCGATTTAAGCAATGTTATCCGCTCTTCAAGAGTTTTCCCTTTAATCTCGTCTTTATAAGAATTAGCGATATTGGATCCAATCTCCTCAAGGAGACCTATAAATTCGTTTGTTGAAAACCTGTTTTTAAGTGATTCCAGGAGTCGTTTCGTTAATTTGAGGTAACTGGTTGGAAATTCTTCGATACCTTTCTCACTAAGACGATAAATGAAGCGTGGTCTTCCAACGCCATGTCTTTCCTCTGCAGAGGTTATCAAACCCTCTGCTTCCAAGGAGGTCAGGTGGTGCCGAATAGATATGCCATTGATACCCACTGCTTCTGCCATATCATTTATTGTTGACCCAGGGAAAGCGAGCAGGGTTCTTAGGATCTTTTCACGAGTACTTTTCATAGAATATTCCTGGAACGAACAGCAATGAACGGTTATGTGAGCGTGATTCTAGCACGCTGGCATTCTTAATGTCAATATATAAGATATTTATACTAAATATCCTAATGATTAATGGCCAATACTTTTCGGTTAAATGACAAGATGCCCGATTTGGGCATCTTGTTTATGGTTACATTAAGCTTTAGTTCAAGAAAGATGTAGCGAAGTTCATTATTGATGAGGCAACGATTGAACCAGATTGTTTTCGGTGGTCTGTCTGTCCAAGTGGACTTGCTGCCATTAGGGCATCAACCATCGCTGCAGTGGTACTATCACCTTCCTGCTTGGATTGGTAGAATGCTAAACCTGCCTTGATTAGATCATCCACACCAAGTTCTTGCTCTTGTTCCTTTTCGCTGGCCCTTGACTGCCCAGTTAATCCTGAAAGTAAGGATCCAAGCAGTCCACCTGCACCTTGAGCCTTGGGCTTTGGCTCAGGCTTTTCAGCATTTAATAAACTCTTAACGAGCAAACCTATGGTGTCCTGATTCAGATCTGCACCTGAAAAATTCTTGGCGGCAGAGGCAAGGCCTTGAGCATATAATTTTGATGAACCGCTATGCCCTTCCTTTTCAACAACTTTACTGGCATATTCCAGCTGCTCTGCTACAGGTTTGTCAGTTTTCTTCGAAACGGCTTTTTGAACCAGGTTGAAGATATCGACCATATGATCACCATGATCATGGTTATATGTGTCAGCTTCATTCAATGACTCTTTTTGGTCTGTCAACTGGTTCGTGACAGATTGAAAAAGCGCACCGAGATCCAAATTCTTCGCCATTTTAGTCTTTTAATTCTGCTGGAAGCTCGGGGATATCCAATTCCATCCCAGTACGAACATTCTTCTCATCACCCTTGAGTACCTCTTTGTTATGTTCAAGCAGGAACTTCCAGTAGGGAGGTGTAGCATGCTTGTAGTATTTCAGGGCAATATGGCTTAAGGTTTCGCCAGATGCAACTTTGTGAGTTGCCATTAATTTTGGTTTCATCGTAGCCATTTTCGCTCGAATTTCTTCTTTCCGAGCTTTATGTGCTTCTGCAACTCTCGTCCGGTCTTTTTCAACCCTGGCTTTCAATTTACCTTCCAGTTCAGCAATTTTCTTTTCTGCTTCCTTGATCTCTTTTTGGGAGCCAATCTTATCTTTGACGTTTTTATCCATCTGGGATTTGATCGCTTCTTTGGCATCCTCTAAAGAGATTGATAGATTAACATATAAACCAGCTCAAGATCATCCTTGGCGAAATTACGGATCTCGGATAATGGAAAACCTGTTCTTGACCCTGATTAGGACATTTCTACTTTGCCTGTGAGTAGGACTCTTTAACTTTGCCTTGACACCATTATAGATGAGGAGAAAAAATGAAGCTCAATCAACCCACTAAACTTGTTTGGTACATCTCATTATTTTTAGGTTTCGTTGGCGCACTTTTGTTCCTTGCTGATATCATCACCCCATGGAATTTCTGGATGGTTGCTGTTGCATGGGTGCTTTTGGTCTTGGGAACAATATTGAAAGGTTTCTAAAGGTCAAGACACAGCAATTTCTTGATTTCTAAATCACTCTTATGAGTATCTGATCTTTGGAAAACAAGAAAAACTAAAGCAGCACAACATGTAGGTATGAGGACATGTTGTGCTGTTTTTTATTACATGAATTAATTATTCACGAATATTTTGACGTTTAATTTATTAGATATTTATATTAAATATTGACACATAAAAATGCACATGCTATAATGGGATTGGTCTAATAAAATTAGACAAATTGGATAATAATAGATTAATATCTCCATGAATTTTGAGGCGAAATATGTCTGATTTGATTATTAATAATTTACACGTTTCTGTTGAGGGAAATCCAATTCTCAAAGGGTTGAATCTTACTGTAAGGCAGGGTGAAACCCATGCGATCATGGGACCTAATGGGACAGGCAAATCGACTTTATCGTATACTGTGATGGGTCACCCCAAATATGAGGTGGTAGAGGGAGACATTTCAGTCGATGGCAAAAGTATTTTAGAAATGCCAACAGATGAGCGTGCACGATTAGGCCTCTTTCTAGCTTTTCAGTATCCAGTATCCATTCCTGGTGTGACCGTGGCAAATTTCCTGCGTACGGCAATCAACTCTCGAAGACAGCATGCAGATCCACCACAAGATAAGATTTCAGTTTTAGAATTCCGGAAGCTGTTAAAATCCAAAATGGACCTTTTGGAGATGGATTACACTTTCGGAGGGCGATATTTGAATGAGGGTTTTTCAGGCGGCGAAAAGAAACGGACCGAAGTACTGCAGCTCGCCGTTCTTGAACCTAAATTTGCGATTCTTGATGAAACGGATTCTGGCCTTGATATTGACGCAATCCGGATCGTGTCCGAAGGTGTCAACACCCTTAAAGGTCCCAATATGGGCGTGATGGTAATCACGCACTACCAGCGCATTCTTAATTATATTAAACCGGATAATGTTCATGTGATGTATGATGGGCGAATTGTCGAATCGGGTGAGAAAGAACTTTCGCTGCGATTAGAAGAAGAGGGTTATGATTGGGTTCGAGAAAAATACGGGTAAGTAAAAACGGCATGAACAGACACCTCGGAGAGCTTTGATGGAAAAAAACCCAAAGATTGATCTTTTACACGAATTAGGTGAAAACCAATTTGGATTTAAAGATCCAGATACTGCCGTATTTAAGAGCCGAAAGGGACTTGATGAGGAGGTTGTCCGTCAAATCTCTGCAATAAAAAGCGAACCTGAATGGATGCTTGCATTTCGATTGAAAGCACTTAATCATTTTCAAAATCGTCCAATTCCAACTTGGGGAGCTGACTTGAAGGATTTAGATCTTGATGATCTATATTATTACGTCAAACCAACGGAAAAAGAGGGTCGGAGTTGGGATGATGTCCCAGAAACGATTAAGAACACCTTTGAAAAATTAGGCATTCTTGAAGCTGAACAAAAATACCTGGCTGGTGTAGGGGCTCAATATGAGTCCGAAATGATCTATCACAGCGTTCATGAAGAGCTTAAGAATAAGGGTGTGATCTTCCTGTCGATAGAAGAAGGTCTTCGACAGCACCCCGATATTTTTAGAGAATATTTTTCTAAGGTGATCCCAATCCAGGATAATAAATTTGCAGCCCTTAACAGCGCTGTCTGGTCAGGCGGATCCTTTGTTTATATCCCACCTGGTGTCAAGGTGGATTTACCCTTGCAAGCATATTTCCGTCTAAATTCCGCCAATATTGGTCAATTTGAGAGATCTTTGATTATTGCGGATGAGGGTGCTCAAGTCCATTATGTCGAGGGCTGCACCGCACCGACCTATTCCACATACTCGTTCCATAGCGGTGTGATAGAAATTATTGTAAAAAAGAACGCACGGGTTCGCTATACAACCATACAAAATTGGTCCAATAATGTTTATAATCTTGTGACTCAACGAGCCAAAGTATATGAGAATGGCACAATGGAGTGGGTGGATGCAAATCTTGGTTCAAAGACCACGATGAAATATCCTTCTTGTTACTTGATGGAACCGGGGGCACATGGCGAAATCCTTTCAGTTGCCTTTGCCAGCTCTGGACAGCATCAAGATGCAGGTGGAAAAGTAATTCACTTTGCCCAAAACACGAGTAGTAAGATCACCTCCAAATCAATCAGCCGTGGTAATGGTCGTTCCTCCTACCGCGGCCTTTTGAAAGTGCATCGAAAAGCAGAAGGCTCGAAATCCAATGTGGTTTGTGATGCGCTTCTATTAGATCCGGAATCCCGATCAGATACTTATCCTTATATTGAAGTTGATGCCCAGGATGTGGCCTTAGGTCATGAAGCCTCGGTTTCCAAAGTCGGTGAACAGCAGTTGTTCTATTTGATGAGCCGGGGATTGGGTGAAGAAGAAGCGACGACCATGGTCGTTTCAGGCTTCATTGAACCGCTGGTTAAGGAACTTCCGATGGAATATGCTGTTGAATTGAACCGGCTGATCCAATTACAGATGATTGGCTCTGTCGGATAGATATGAAAGATGAATCACTGTCGATGTCGAATGCAATGAAAATCAAAGTTCGGAAAAATTCAAGGCGTGTAACCCGAACATTAAATAATTTTTCCATTACCAAAACAAATCTTCCTGGAATTGTTAACGCAGATCTAAAAGCTTATCAAAAATTTGTCTGGGAAGCTTATGAATGTTCAAGTTTCCCAACCTTACAAGATGAAGCCTGGCGGCGTACAGACATTCGCGGATTGCAAACAGACAAGTTTGTTTTTGTACATGATTCCAGGGAGGGGCAGCTGCCTGAAAGGTTCCTGGAACCTATCATTTCAGGTGGTGAACCCGCCGGGCAGCTAATTTTAGGCGCGGTTGATAAAGTATGCACCTTGGATTCAAGGTTGAAATCTAAAGGGGTCATATTCTCTGATCTTCAAACGGTGGAAAAGGAAAAGCCCGATCTTTTAAGAAAATTATTAGGTCAGATCATTACTGGCAATGAAGATAAATTCACTGCACTTGCAGCTGCAATGGCTGATGATGGGGTTTTGCTTTATGTTCCCAAGAATACCGTGATTGATCGCCCTTTTCAAAGCCTTTATTGGGGGGCAGGTGAGGACAATGCATTTATTAATCATTTGATCATATGGGTTGAAGAAGGCTCACAGGTGACGATGATGCATGAATCAGCTTCGCCAAATTATGGAGCGGATTCACAGATATTTCATGATGGTATCGTGGAGATCTATGTTGGCCGAAATGCTCGATTGAATTTTATCGAACTGCAATCCTGGGGAGATAATGTATGGTCTTTCAGCCGTGAAAAGGCGCGGGTGATGGCGGATGGGCATTTGGAGTGGATCTTCGGTGGGATGGGAACACATTTAACTAAAAACTTTTCAGATATCGACCTTGTCGAACCCGGAGCTTCAGGGAGGATGTCCGGTTTCTATTTCACAAGCGGTAATCAACATCTGGATCATGATACCCAGCAAAATCACCTGGCAGAGAACACAACCAGCGATTTATTGTATAAAGGTGCCTTGATGGATGAGAGTCGTTCAGTTTGGCAGGGCATGATCTATGTGGCTCCTGGGGCAATTGGAACCGATGGCTATCAAGCCAACCGGAACTTAATCCTCAGCAACCAAGCACGTGCTGACTCCATCCCGGGTCTTGAGATTCTGGCTGATGATGTTCGTTGTACCCATGGTGCAACAGTGGGCAATATTGAAGAGGATGAACTATTCTACTTGTACAGCCGCGGTATCCCAAAGGAAGAAGCAGAGCAGTTGCTTGTTATGGGCTTTTTTGCGCCAATCATGGATCGCATCCCATTCGAAGGTGTGAAATCGCGATTTAAAGATGCGATTCGTCAAAAGATGGATAGCAGGTAAGATCTCCGATAAATTTGAACTTACCAATAGAAAAAAGTGATTAAACCTGCTACAATGAGAAGGGTTCCTTATACCAGGTTGTTGAATGTTTATTTGATGAATTATATTCAGGAGGATTAATGGCCAGATCTCCATTTATGAGACCACCAGACGAGGACAGCTTATATCAGGTTGGAGATCCCGTCGAAGTATTTTGCGACCATGAGAAAAGTGGTGACCGCATCCGTGATTGGGTTAGGGGGATCGTCGTTCAAGTGGATAAGAAAATGGTTGCTGTTCAATTTCGTACGAATGTTTACCTGACAGGTGGCTGGATGGTTCCAGATCATATCTTATGGTTCCCATTTGATTCAAGTTTTCTCAGAGAGGCTACGAAGGACTCCACACACCCAACTGGCTACCAAATCAGTTAATTTTAGAATAATCAGTATGGTATATGATATCGGTATAAAATTCCGCCGGCATCATGTTTGAAGGTTAATCATATGGCAGGCTTGATGTATCAATGTATCCTACTCGTGTGGTAGAAGGTGTAATAGTAATTGGAATTGAAACATGATCTGGATTCTCGAAGCGCTTAGATTAGGAGCGGCTGCTCAACAGCAGCCGTGTTTTGTTTAATAAGCTTGTTCACCAAATTGGCCAACGATTCTCAGAATATCAAATCCTTCAGCAAAGGGTCTCTCTGCCAGGGCGCCATGGCGTATAGCTGTGGCGTGAGTGATATTTTCGTCAAAGTAGTACTTATCTGCATACGTTTTATATGCTTTCAGGGCTTCTATTTTCTTTAAGACAGCTTGCTCTGAGACTTCAACCAAGAAATTTGGGAAGAACCCGTAGCTGGACCGGAGAACATCAAATCCCAACAGTGTTGTTCCTCTAAAGGCACGCAAGGCCTCCTCTGTAACTGTCTTATGATCTTGATGAATATCCTGATCTGTATGAACGAAGACCACCTCAGGTTTAAATTTCTTCTTCAGTTCAATCATCACCTCGAGAATCTCTTGCCGAGATGCCTGGAAACGCCGGGTAATGAAATCATGTAAGAAAACATTTTCCGGTTTGACCCCCAATATTTTCATGCTGGCATGATATTCGTTTACGAGGTTTTTGAGTAAGGGATTATTTTGATTATCTGACATCGTAACACAGATCACCTCTGTCTGGTCAACGATATCAGCAATAAGTGCACCGCATCCTAATTCAATATCATCAGGGTGGGCGCCGATACAGCATACGGTTTTCCCATAAAATGTCATATTCTGATTCATTTTTCCTACTTTATAGCCAGGAAACCGCCGACGACTTTCGTCATGACGAGTTTTCCATCTCGTTCAAACCATTTTTCTGAAACGGATGCAATCTTTGCCATGATTTCCTCAAAATCCTCTTTCGTTTGGAAAAAAGTATTCCAGAGCTTACGATCCTCAGAAAGGGAAGCACGGGTATATGAAAGGAATGGTTCGACAGAAGGGAAAGTCAGCGGGTTTTCGAAAATGAGGACTTTGACGGATGAAAACTGTTTCTTAATAGAGTCGAGGATCTCAGATGCATAGCGTGAGCTGCCAGGCATTGGCGGGATGGTTTTCCCGGTTGCTTCCTGAATGATTTCATAGAACATTTTCTTGTTTTCAGGCATTGGACCAGTTGTGAATAGATAACCACCAGTTTTTAATACACGGTGCATTTCTTTGATCGTGAAGGGGATATCCTCAGCATAGTAAATGGCAAATGAGCAGGAAGCGAGGTCAAACTTTTCGTCTGAGAATGGAAAGATTTTATTGAAGTCCAGTTCTTGAAATGTAACTTTTTCCCCTAACTTAATATTTTCCTCTTCGGCTTTAGCCAGGAGTTCTTCAGAGACATCAGCACCGGTAATGTTTGCTTTGCCACTCAGATAGGCTAAATAAGAAAAACATTGCTTGCCAGCACCACAGCCCACATCGAGGATGGCCATCTCCTTTTTGAGAGGAAGTACCTTCAGCATCCATTTGTCAATATCTTTTGCGCCAAAGGCATCGTGGATGTTGATGCGGGTCAGTAAATCACTGGATGTTTCTTGATAATTAATTTTCATGTGATTCCTTTTATAAAGTGTCCAATTTCTTGATAAGTATAGTAGTAAAAGTAAATAAAGGTCAAGCCTTCAACAAATGCGGGGGAGGAGCTCGCCTGAGAGCATATCTAAGATTCGCGTTGTGCCATAAGCAGTATTGAGAAATACATGCCCTGGATTATCATGAAAAACCGAACCAATTCGCATAGCTTTATGACCATAAGGCGATTTCCTGATAGTCTCAAGCGCTTTTTGTGCGTATTTTTCAGGTAGAATGATGATCACCTTGCCTTCATTTGCCAGGTAAAGGGGGTCGAATCCCAACATTTCACAAGCGGTTCTCACTTCTGGCTGTATGGGGATGGTTTCTTCGTCCAATTTAATAGCTATCTGGCTTTGGCAAGAAATTTCATTCAATGACGTTGCCAGTCCACCGCGTGTGGGGTCTCGTAAGACATGGACTGAAGGTACGGCCTCTAAAAGTTCTGTGATCATGTGGTTTAGCGGTGCAACATCCGATTGAATTCCAGAATCAAATCCCAAGTCTCCCCTCGCCTGTAATACAGCAATTCCATGATCACCAAGGGTCCCAGATATCAGAACAGCATCTCCAGTTTGAGCGAATTGCCCACCGATTTGACGATTAGGGGGAATAATCCCGAAACCTGTAGTGGTGATAAACACCCCATCTGCATTGCCTTTTTCAACCACTTTCGTATCACCAGCGACGATTTGTACATCAGCTTCTTTACATGCAAGTGCAATGGATGAGACGATCTGGTATAAAGATTGTATTGGAAAGCCTTCTTCCAGGATAAAGGCAGCAGTCAGAAAGCTTGGTTTTGCACCTAACATCGCAACATCATTAACAGTTCCACATACCGATAGCCGTCCAATATCTCCCCCGGGATAGAAGATTGGGGACACAACATGTGCATCTGTTGAGATCGCTAACTGGCCTTCTAATTGCTCAAATAGAATCCGGGCTGCATCATTCCCTTCAGCAAGGTATTGATTTCCAATCTGATCCTGGAAAATGTTTTGGATCAAATCATGCGTCATCTGTCCACCGCTCCCATGGCTGATAATTACTGTGTCCGTATGGTGATGGGGAATGGGGCAGAGGGGTCCTTGCATCTGAATGTGATCTGAGTTTTCTTGGGTCATGTTAATTCCTACCATAGCGATAATATGCAGCACAAGCGCCTTCTGAAGATACCATGGGTGCTCCAAGTGGGGTTTCAGGTGTGCAAAGCGTCCCAAAAGCGGGGCATTGTGATGGCTTCTTCAATCCTTGCAGGATTTGCCCTGCGATGCAAATTTCCGATTCTTCGGTTTTGATCTTTCCAATATCAAATCGCTTTGAAGCATCAAATTCTTGATAGGCGTCCTGTAATCCAAAGCCGCTTTTTGGGATTGTGCCAATTCCCCTCCAGTTGCGATCGACGGATTTGAAAACTTTTTTGATTAATGTCTGAGCTGCCTGGTTTCCTTGGTAGGTGACGACTCGGGGATATGCATTCACAACGCTTACTTGACCTTCTTCAAGCAATGTGATTGTCTTCAAGATGCCGTTTACGAGGTCTAGAGGCTCAAACCCTGTTACAACAATCGGCGTTTGATATTTTTCAGCAATTGGGGGATATTCCCAATAACCCATCACTGCACACACATGCCCCGCTGCCAGGAAGCCCTGGATGCGATTCTTTGGATTGGCTAAAATGGCGTGCATTGCAGGCGGCACTAAGACATTCGCAGGAAGGATCGAGAAATTCTTCAAGCCCAACTTTTTTGCCTGGATGACGGCCATCGCATTGGCAGGGGCGGTTGTTTCAAACCCAATGGCAAAGAATACAACTTCACGGTCTGGGTGGTCATCGGCGATCTTAACAGCGTCCAAAGGGGAATAAACGACACGGACTTGCCCACTGAATGCCCTGACTGAAAACAAATCTCCCTCAGAACCTGGAACTCGAAGCATATCACCAAATGACGTGAATATCACTTCAGGCTGCCGTGCTATCCACAAAGCTTGATCGATCAATTCCAGGGCTGTTACACACACCGGGCAGCCTGGTCCATGGACAAGCTCAATTTCTTTTGGAAGAAGCTGATCCAAGCCAAACTGCATAATGGCATGTGTCTGTCCGCCACATATTTCCATCAAAGTCCAGGGTTGGGTGATGCGTTGATGGATTTGGGTAATAACTTTTTTTACCAGGGTTGCGTCACGATAGGATTTGAGGAAATCAGGAGAATTTACATCAGTCACGGTGGATATTTTCTTCCTGTTCTGCCAATTCAGACATTTCTCGAAGAATATTTAGAGTTTCCTGCGCATCTTTTTCACTGAGCAAATTCAAAGCGAAACCGGCATGCACAACCGTCCAATCCCCAGGTTTAGCTTCCGGGATGATTTCGATACAAACTTCTCTGCTAACACCACCGAAATCTATTTTTGCCATTTTTGTGCCATGATCTTCATATATTGATAAGATTTTGCCGGGAATTCCCAGGCACATAAGTTACTCCTTGTTTTGCAGGAAACGATAAGCAGCTATCATAGCCTGTCCGAAAGCGACACATCCATCATTTGGTGGGATGTTTTTATGGAACAGGGGTATAAGGTTCTTGCTTTTTAGTTTCCTTATCATTGCACTTAATAGAAACCGATTCTGCCAAACACCACCAGAGAGTACGATGTGTTCAATGCCAAATTTCTTTTGAATCATCATTGATATTGTTAATGAAAACTCAACAATGGTATTGTGAAATTTTGCAGCGATGACTGGTGTAGGCACGCCAGTCTTTAAATCTGCAAGAATCGATTCAAGCATTGGTTTGACATTGATCTGCTGGTTCTGAATTCGCCATGCATAATACCCCAACTCATCAGGGTCAGCCAGCGCTTCAAGTTCAATTGCTGCCTGGGCTTCATATGAAATGGTCTCTCGAACACCTGTTAATGCGGAAACAGTATCGAATAGGCGACCCATACTGGTCGTAAATGGCGCATTAATTTGTTTTTCAAGCTGCTTTCTTAAGGTTTCTCGTTCTATCACAGAGAGAGAAGCAACAGGTGGGAGGTCTTCATCCCATGGAAGGTTGTAAGCCCAAAGGGTGCTCAGAGCCATTCGTGCGGGTTTGCGTACACTAACATCCCCCCCCGGAAGAGGAACAGGTTTGAGATATGCAATACGTGAAAATTCCAGACTGTTCCCAAGCAGAATTTCACCTCCCCAAATTGTGCCATCGGGTCCGTACCCTGTGCCGTCAAAAATTAAGCCAGCGACAACTTGTTCAGGGGGAAGACCGTTTTCGATGGAGCAAGCAGCCAGATGTGCATGATGATGCTGGATTGGATAACTGGGCAATCCTTCGTTTGCACTTCGCTCAAGGGCATATTTTGTTGAGAAGTAATTTGGATGCATATCGTATGCAATTGCTTCAGGCTGAATGCGAAAAAGATGCTCGTAATCCTGGATTGCAGCTTGATAATCCTGGACAGTTTCCCAATTTTCCATCTCACCAATGTAATGACTGAGAAATGCATATTTATCACGTGTCAGGCAGAATGTATTTTTCATTTGTGGGCCAACAGACAGGATTTGTGGAACTGGTTGTTCCAGGCGGATGGGATTTGGAGCATAGCCTCTGGCTCGTCTGATGGGGTAAGGACCACTTTCGTGGATCGTAAAGACTGAGTCATCAATTCGTCGTTGAATTGGGCGGTCATGTAATAAGAATGCATCTGCTATATGACACAACTTCTCCCGTGCACTTTGATTATCATGAAGGATGGGCGCTTCTGACAGGTTACCGCTGGTCATGACCAACACTTGTGGGTAGTTATCCTGGGGTGCCATCAACAATGAATGTAAAGGTGTGTAAGGAAGCATAAAGCCCAGATTTGAGAGACCTGGTGCCACATAATTGATAATCTCTGGATGACCCTTAATTGGCATGAGTACAATAGGTGCCTGGGGACTTGTGAGTAATTCTTCAGCCGATGTTGAGACATGTACAAATTGGCGGATTGTCTCCAAATCAAAGGCCATTAAAGCGAAGGGTTTTGCTGGACGCTGTTTGTTTTTACGCAATCGATTAACCGGATCAGGGTGTGTGGCATCACAGGCTAAATGAAACCCACCCAGGCCTTTGATTGCCAGGATTTTGCCTTGAGCCAGGAAACAACGAGCTGTTTGGACCGCTTCTTCCCGTTCTGAATGCCGTATACCGGGTTCTACTTCCAACCAAACATGTGGTCCACAGACTGGGCAAGCAACTGGCTGAGCGTGGAACCTGCGATCGAGTGGGTTTTCATATTCTTCAAGGCAGTCAGAGCACATTTCAAATCCGGACATACTTGTTTTTGGGCGATCATATGGTATATCTCGGATGATTGAAAATCGCGGTCCGCAATTAGTGCAATTTATAAAAGGGTATTGATACCGGCGATCCGAGGGATCGAATAACTCTGATAGACAATCTTTGCAGATGGCCACATCCGGTGATACTGGAATAAAATCTGAAATTTGGTTCTGGCTGGGGACGATGGAAAAGTCTGCAAAGAATTTTGCAGGAATGACTTGTGTCTTAATTGAATCAATCTGTGCTATTGGCGGAGGCGACTTAGAAATCTGCTCTAAAAAGGCATTTTGTTCTGTGACTGTTCCAGTCACCTCAATATCCACACCGCTGGCGGAATTACGAACCCACCCTTTCAGGTCATGACGTAAAGCTAAATTGTAAATAAAGGGACGGAATCCAACCCCCTGTACAATCCCATTGATATGGATATGACGACTTATCGGAGACATTATGTGTGAGAAATTAATTCTTGGGAAGCTTTATCTTTAACCAATCGAGCCAGTTTTCAATACCTTCTCCGGTTTTACAGGATACAGGGAAGGTGATAAGACCAGGGTTGAGCATTTCAACACCTTGCTGGAAGTAATCCATATCAAAATTAAGATAGGGAAGCAAATCGATTTTATTGATGATTAAGACGTCCAGACCACGATAGATATTGGGATATTTATAGGGTTTATCATCACCTTCAGGTGTGCTGGCTATTAGAACGTTGCTGTGCGTGCCAAGAGCAAAAGCTGCGGGACAGATCAGGTTACCAACGTTCTCAACCAAAAACAGATCAATAGCGTTCAGTGGTAGTTGATCAAGTGCGCCTTCAACCATTAATGCATCAAGATGACATTCACCACCTGTGTTAATCTGCACGACCGGTATGCCAACAGCTGAAATCTTATCAGAATCAATCGTGACTGGGGCTGTATCCCCCTCAATCACACCGATTTGAACAGCATCATTTTGGAGCCCATTTATTGTCGCAAGAATGAAACTGGTCTTTCCTGCGCCTGGAGATGCCATCAAATTGATCGAGTATGCATTTACCTGGTCAATTCTTCGGCGATTTTCATTTGCTAAACGCTCATTAGCACTTAATATTTTTTCAACAATTTTTATGCGGTTTTCACTCATATTTACCTTTGAATTTCTATGCTCTCAAGGTTAAATTCATCTCCGGAAAGGATACGAATTCTGGCACTTCCACAATTTGGGCAGGGTGTGAGTTCTTGGGTTAACGAATATTGATGACCACATTCGAGGCATACAAACACTGCAGGAACACGTTTGAAATGTAAACGGGCATCCTCACAGAGCGTATCTTTTGTGATCATCTGCCAGTAAAATTCAACCGAGTCATCAACGATGCTGGACAACTGTCCGATAACCAGATGAATATCCGTAACTTTTTTTGCCCCTGCCTTTTCAGCATGCTTGCAGGCAATCTCGAGCACACTTTCTGTAACCGATAGTTCATGCATCGAGTAATTATAGACCTTTTACATTAAAAATTATAGATTTTAGGATCAAGTGTTATTGTCAGACATCAGTCCGAGAAGTTTGATGCGATGAATTAACATACATGAAGCAACGATATTTGCCACACGCCGCATGATAACAAAACCCAGTTCATGGTTAATTTCACACATCTGTAGTAATTTTTCCGCACGAAATGCGATTAGTCTTGAATTTTCAATAACACGAGAGCAACTGGGGTTTTGCCTGACAACTGGGGTTAAACTTGACCAACCAATAACATCTAAAGGTTCTGCTATATAAATTGGCAGCAGTCCATGGCCTGGAATGAAACTTTCAATCTGAATTCTGCCTTCTAAGATCACATAGAGAAGATGATTCTGCTCACCTTCAACAAAAATCACATCATCTTTTTCATATGATCTAATTTCTGCTGCTTTCAACAGATGTTGAATGTTTTCATGAGAGAGGTCGTGAAACCATGGTATTGACTTGAGGGTGGCTGTCATGCCAACTTGATTAAGCATCAATAGACCTTTGTAAATGTAAACACCTTGAATATTTCAATTGATTAAACATACTTGAGATTCAAGAAAAATGAATTGTATTATGTCATTATGCCTGAGTGATGACAATCACGCTTTTATTTTCCCTCATTGATCCAATCCCAGATTTTATTCGCGGCTTTATGAGCCAGTGCAGCTGTTCGAGGACTTAGTTCACGTTCAAATCCGAAATTAAACCCTTGTACAGATACGAGTATTGTTTCTGGAACCTGGTTATAGATCGTGTCAGTTATTGATAAAACTGTTTTTGGTGACATATGATGAGTGAGAGGTGATTTTTCGTATTCGGGGGAAAGCACCATCCAGGAGATTTCGGAGGAGATTTCTGCAGTATGAGCATCTACGAAGCAGACATGATCATAATGCGAAATGGTCTCTGCGAGTTCCGGATAGATCTGGTATATAAAGATCAAATCAACAACTTGGCTAGTTATTTCAATTGACGATCCGGGATCCTCAGGGATTGTTCGACCAATACGGTCAGCCAAATTCTTGAGAATATGCCAACCAACTCCATCATCCTGACGGTCAACATTGCCATATCCGATGATAATCGTTTTAGCTTTCATAAATATCTTTTTGGTGGATAACAGATTGGGATGCCCCTCTTCCTTTACACCGAAGGAAGATGGGAGGTATTTCTCTCAAGATAGAATTCAGTCCCGAGTTATTGTTTGGATTACTTGCCCTGACGCATCGATCACGTCAACCTTGATGGGCATTTGACCAATGGCATGCGTTGAGCAGGAAAGACACGGATCATAAGCTCGTATGGCAGCTTCCACCCGGTTGAGCATACCTTCTTCGACATTGGGACCTTTGACATAAGTTTTTGCAACTGAATCAACTGCTTCACTCATTGCCCAGTTATTATGTCCAGTGGAGACAATCAAGTTCACCCGTTCTAATTGACCATTTGGTTTTGCCCAATAGTGATGCAGTAAGGTTCCTCTTGGTGCTTCGATCACACCAACGCCTTCTCCTTTAAAGCCAAATTTCTTATTCAGGATATCTTTGCCCAAAAGTTCTGGTTCATCCAGAAGTTCACGAACTCTTTCTATGGCGAACAATATTTCAATTAAACGGGCATAGTGATAATACAGCGTGTGGTTGACGGGTTTGCCGTCATTAATTTGATGATATACTTCGAACTCTTCCTGGGCTAGGGGAGTACCGATTTTATCAGCTATGTTTAATCGTCCTAAAGGGCCAACACGATAGACACCATCTGGCCAACCCATCTTCTTGTAATAAGGAAATTTCAGGTAGGACCAATCCTCAACATGTTCAGCGATAATATCCAAATAATTCTGGGCACTGAAGTTCTCTAGTTGACTGCCATCTCTATCCACGAGGCGGATATCACCATCATAAAGTTCCAGGCTGTTTTCAGGCGTCACCAATCCAAAATAACCGGTATGGAAGACAGCAAATTTTTCAATATCTTCAATATTGGCATCCGCCCAATCTTTGATCAATTGGATACCGATTTGGGTGGTTTCCAGAGCCTCATCTATACCCGAAAGGATGTGATCCCGTTTTTCAGGCGTAAATGCATGATTGACCCCACCTGGAACAGCAAAGTTAGGATGGATACGACGACCTCCGACTTGATAAATGATGTCTTGGCCGAATTTGCGCAATTCAATTGCACGAATGGTCAGTTCAGGATTTGCCCCTATCAAGCCAACCACATTCCGGATAGCGGGATCAGCATCAAAACCCAGGATCAGATCAGGACCTGCCAGTTCGAAGAAATGCATGCCATGGCTTTGAATGATCTGGCCCATGTGCATGAGTTCACGCAAGATGTTGGCCGTCGGAGGTGGTTCAACACCCATTATGATGTCACCAGCTTTGGCGGCTGCGAGATGGTGACTTACAGGGCAGATTCCACAGATGCGAGGTGTGATTTGCGGCATTTCAAAGACCATCCGACCTTCGCAAAACTTTTCAAAACCTCGGAATTCATTAACATGGAAATAGGCATGATCAACATTGCCTTCCTCGTTCATATGGATGGTCACTTTTGCGTGACCTTCGATCCGGGTTACAGGTTCAATTGTGATTTTTTCTGTCGTCATATGAGTTAGCTCCTAATGCCAATGCAATTTATCATCTTTGATTTCTGGAATGCGACCTTGAGCAAGTTCAGATAGAGCATAGAAGATGACATCTGCATTGGGTGGACAACCTGGGATAAATAGGTCAACGGGCACGACCTCGTGTAATGCATGTACTCGTGTCATCTCTGCTAATTCTGGTGAAGAAGGAATCTTTCCTTCTGTATCGTTGCTTTCTGCCTCTATATACGCTCGTTTGAGAGCGGATTCAGCGCCAAAAAAATTGCGCATTGCGGGGACACCGCCGAAAACAGCACAATCACCCAGGGCGACGAGAATTTTACAGCGTTCTCGCATGCGCTTAGCGACTTCTTCATTGGCAGTGTTATTAATGCCACCCTCAAGAATACCGACAGTAACCCCTTCCTTATCTGGTTCTTTCAAATCGGTGATCGGTGTGGCTCGAAGATCGACAAGTTCAACAAGCTGCAAAATACGCTCATCAATATCAAGGAGGGACATGTGGCATCCTGCACATCCACACAACCAATCTGATGCAACTGTAGGTTTTGACATAGTAATTTCCTTTCACATTATCTACCAAAAGAAAACGAATGAAGCTCATGCCTCCTGGATTTGCACGGTCGGCATGCGTTTCATCAGGCTGGCTTTCCAATCCATGTTTGGTTCAATTGACAGGCTCTTTGCGATTTTTTGAAGCACTTCACGTGAAGTTAATACACCTTCGGGGGCATCAAGAGACTTGATCGCTTTTTGCATCTTGCCATCCAGGCTCAGGTAAGTGCCGGATTGTTCAGCCCACATCGCCACAGGGAGAACCACATCTGCTTTACCGGTCAATTGTGATCGATAAGTGGTCTGGGCGACCACGAAGGGGACTTCTTCCAGGGTTTTTACCAGCTTCTGGGAGGGGTCTTCATCCCCCAGAAGAATAAAAGCGGCTTGACATTCTTCGACATTGATAGGCGCTTCTAACTCGAGTTGAGCGGCAGTCATGCTGTTTGCATTGCCTTTTACGCCGATAAGTCTCGCATTGATCTTCTCAGCGAGGTTAAGTAACAAAGTGATAGCGGTTTCATCAGCATTAGCAGCGAAGGCTTCTCCGTAAACAATACAAGCTTTCTCAGATTCTTTGAGAACATTGACGATCTCGATCAACGCTGGATTTTCCGAGGAGTTTTCAAAGGCATCCAGGAGCTGTGTCAGGAAATCAGCTTCTTCTCCAGATGTGAGTGGGAAACGCATCGTGGTGGCCTCTGCCAGTTTGTTATCCTTGCTGTCCGCTACAATTAATTTTGTGCCATTCATGAGCTGTCGCTTGATGAAGAAACCAGCAACCTGATAATCATCAACCAGATCAAGTTCGAGGGAGAGTACAGCATCGGTATCTTTCAGTGATTCAAGGGATGTTTCAAAGGACTTACCCAGTTTCTCTGCCATTTTTGCCAACGATGAAGTCGGTTTGCCTTCTTCCAGAGTTGTGACAAGGTCAGCCTTGAGATTATCTCCAAAAATAGACTTGAACAGTGCCATGTCTTCAGCCGGCAGTCGTGTGGAAGTTATTGCTGCCAGACCTTTCTCATTGTTAAAACTTTCAGCTGCAACTTTCAATGCTTCTTCCCAGGTGGTGGCTTTCAGGCTGCCGTCTTTTCGGATAAGTGGGGTAAGTATTCTGTCACGATCATCTTCAAGTGGTAGGAACCGACCTTTTTCACATAATAATCCATGGTTCAACGGGGCATCCCAATCACCTTCGATTCGAACCAGGCGGTTATCTCTTGTAAGGACATCTCGTTGACAGCCGACTGGACATTCAACGCACACACCAATGTGATGTTCTACTTCAGTCTCTTTACCCTGATAGGCGCTTTGCCGGTCGATAAGTGCTCCAGTAGGACAAATTTGGACACAAGTACCACAAGAAATGCAGGAACTTTCACCAAGCGGTACATTGTAGTCTGCAACAAGTAAGCTGTCTGCACCGCGTTCCTCGAAACCAAGTGTGTAATTGCCCACTAACTCATCACATGCACGAACGCAGCGCCGGCAGAGGATGCAGCGGTTATTATCCAAAATGATATAAGGATGGGAGGCATCAACATTAAATGGCTGCCAATTTGGCTGCAGGTCCCAGTGGGTCATATCTTCATCGTAAGCGCGGTTCTGCAATTCACAGTCACCATCACTGACCGGGCAGTACATGCAGAAATGATTCCGCTCACTGAAGATCAGGGTAAGGACGAATTTTCTGGCTTTCATTACTTTTTCTGTGTTTGTTTTGACGACCATTCCATTCACTGCAGGAAGTGTACATGAGGGCTGAAGCGTTGGTGCACCTTCCACTTCCACCATGCAGAGTCGGCAACCACCATAAGGAGTCAATTGGGGGTGGCTACATAACGTGGGAATGTAGATTCCCGTTGCTTCAGCGGCTTTAAGTACTGTGGTTCCTTCTTGTACTTCAATGTTTTTTCCGTCAATTGTGAGTTTGATCATATTTGTGATACTCCATTATTCTCTTATTGTAACAATCAATATGTCCTGCGACCGCTCATCGGGCAAACACCAGCAGGGCAGACTTTTAGTTTGATATGAGCCTCAACTTCTGCTCTAAAATGTGTTAAAAAGTCTTTCAATGGGGACCCAGCAGTTTGACCCAAGCCACAGAGTGAAAGTTCTACAAGATGTTTACTCATTGTTAGCAAAATATCTAAATCATGCATTGTGCCGATACCTTCAGAAATATTGGTAAGGATTTCATAGGCACGAGGAGTAGCAATTCGACAGGGGTAGCATTTTCCACAGCTTTCATTACGGAAAAAATTCAACAAGACTTTTACTAAATCAACCACACAAACCTCGTCATTGGCGATTAACAATGCCCCAGACCCCAAGGAGACACCAGCTTTCTTATAAGAGTCAAAATCCATTGGTATATCTTGTAAACTGGATGGGATGATCGATCCGCTTGACCCACCGGTCTGTGCGAGCTTGAAATTGGCCCCGTTTTTCATCCCTTTCGCATAAATTGAAATGACCTCCCTTAGGGTGATCCCCATTGGCACTTCGATCAAACCTGTGACATTCACATTTCCCAGGATTGTGAAAACTTTTGTGCCAGGGCTGGAGTCTGTTCCGATGGATTGAAACCACTCAGCACCATTTCGTATGATTGCTGGAATATTCGCCAGGGTTTCAACGTTGTTGACAAGGGTTGGCTTTTGCCATAAGCCAGCTGTGGTTGGATAAGGCGGACGTGATCGAGGTTCTCCTCGATTTCCTTCAATCGATTCTATCAGCGCAGTTTCCTCGCCACAGATGTAAGCACCCGCACCAGCATGGATATGCAGATCAAAATTAAATGCTGTATCGAAAATATTTTTACCTAAAAGGCCAAAATTACGAGCTTGTTCAATGGCTATTTTTATCCGGCTGATTGCCAGGCCGTACTCACCACGGATATACACGATACCTTCATCAGCACCAACAGCATATGCTGAAATCAGCATCGCTTCGATGATCGCATGTGGGTCTCCTTCAAGAACAAGGCGATCTTTGAATGTACCTGGTTCACTTTCATCTGCATTGCAGATGACATATTTCTTTTCGCCTTTGGCGGTATTCACAAATTGCCATTTTAATCCTGTGGGGAAACCAGCACCACCACGACCTCGCAACCCAGACTTTTTGATCAAAGCGATTGTTTCCTCTGGTGTCAGGTCATTAAGGACAGTTCCAAGTGCCTGATAACCATCATGGATAATATAGTCGCTGATATCTTCTGGGTCTATCACACCGACATTTTTTAGCACGATACGGTTTTCAGCTGGCAGTGTACCCTTACGTGCTGAAAGCCATGCAATCCGCCCAGAGAGGTTATACGGTGAAATTTGTTTTTCTTCAACCACCCTTCCCTTATACAGGTGCTCTTCAACGATCTGGTGGACATCGCCTGGTTTAATAGGTCCATAAATAACTGCGTCCGGGTAAACCAACACAAGGGGAACAAAGCCAGGCTTGCTGATGTCATTGACCATTGAAAGGGCGATTTCTTCTTCCAATCCAAACTCAATGATTTGTTTTTGAAGTTCGGTAAAGACATCAAGCGCTCCCCGGTCCATGCTTTCTGGATCCGCTGATACCAATACCATTGAGCGAGTTGATTTCATTAAGCGTCTCCTAATCGTAATGGCTGAGGATTTCAGGTACCTGGTCAGGGGTCACATTCCCGTAGATGTCATGATCAATAATCATCACAGGACCAACACCACAGATTCCCAGGCAGCTTGTTGTTATGAGTGTCCATTTATCATCCTGACTGGTTTCTCCTTGTGTGAGTCCTAATTCCTCTTGGAGCTTTAGCAAAACCTTTCGCCCCCCAGCGACGTGGCAAGGTGCGCTTTCACAGAATTGGATCACGTGGCGCCCACGTGGTTCATTTGAAAGCATGCGATAAAAGGTCACAACAGAATATATTTGACTCGTGGGAATTTTCATTTGCTCACTGAGTGCTTTGATGGCATCATCTGAGATGTATCCTAACTCAGCATTAATTTCATGAAGAATGGGAATAAGTTCTGCTTTTTCATGTCCCTTTTCATCAGCAAGAGCCCTAATGTAATGATTAATATCTTGCTCTTGTTTGAGTTTAATTGGCATATTCTTTCTTCTCCTTTGGAATTAATTAAAGATTGGTTTACACGATTTCAATTGCATCATAAGGGCAGAGCTGTTCACAAATTCCGCACTTGATACAAACATCAGGGTCAATGACATGTGTATGCCGGCGTTCTCCTGATATTGCGTCGACAGGGCAATTTCGAGCGCACAGCGTGCAACCTGTGCAGATCCCGTCGATAATCTCGAATCGGATCAGATTCTTACAGACTTTTGCTGGGCAGCGTTTCTCATAAATGTGGGCTTCATATTCATCCAAGAAGTGCTTTAAGGTGCTCTTTACTGGGTTGGGTGCTCCTTTGCCCAATCCGCAGAGACTGTTTTCGTTGATCTGGTCACAAAGATACCTGAGTGTGTCGATATCTTCAGGTTTCCCATTACCCTCACAAATTCGTGTGAGGATTTCCAGGATTCGACGTGTACCGACCCGGCAAGGGGTGCATTTTCCACAACTTTCATCTTGGGTAAATTCCATGAAGAACCGTGCAATATCTACCATGCATGTATCTTCATCCATGACAACCAAACCACCAGAGCCAAGAATTGAACCAGCTTCTGCTAATGCTTCATAATCCATGGGCAAATCCAGGTAAGCTTTTGGTAAACAGTCTCCCATAGGGCCACCTGTTTGAACAGCTTTGAATTTCTTGTCATCTTTTATCCCTCCACCTACGTCAAAAATTATTTCGCGGAGGGTAATTCCAAAGGGAATTTCGATCAAACCAGTATTCTTGACATCACCAGCCATAGAAAAGGTTTTTGTACCCTTACTTTTCTTATATCCGAAGCTTGCGAACCACTCAGCACCTTTGAGAATGATTTGAGGGACATTTGCATAGGTTTCAACATTGTTGATGTTGGAAGGTTGTCCCCATAATCCTTTTTGAGCTGGGAAGGGAGGGCGTGGGCGAGGTTCACCGCGCTTGCCCTCGATTGAGGACATCAAAGCAGTCTCCTCCCCACATACGAAGGCACCAGCCCCCATGCGCACTTCAAGATTATAGGAGAAATCACTTCCCATGATATTCTCACCTAATAGCCCAAAACTTCGAGCTTGCTCGATAGCTGTTTTCATGGTTTGAACAGCAATTGGGTATTCTGCACGGCAGTAGATGTATCCCTGATCTGCTCCAGAGGCATATGCACCAATGGTCATGCCCTCGATAACTGAATGAGGATCACCTTCCAGGACACGTCGATTTGCAAATGCGCCAGGGTCTCCTTCATCCGCATTACAGATCATATATTTATGATCGTTTTTTGCATTGCGGATGAAACGCCATTTTAAACCAGTGGGAAAACCTGCACCGCCACGTCCACGCAGGCCAGAATCCAAGATCTCTTGTATTGTTCCTTCTGGTGTCATTTCGGAAAGGGCTTTACCTAAAGCCATATACCCATCCCGGGCGATGTATTCCTCGATGTTCAAAGGATC
>JAYELT010000087.1:0-12224 GCA_034717715.1 Chloroflexota bacterium
CAGCTGCTGAACCTGAATGAAGAAAACCTGGAAGCCACTTTCGGTGCAGGAGTCAGTGGTCCCCATCTTGAAGGGCAGCTTGAAAAACACGGCTATATCTTGGGACATTTCCCGCAATCCTGGGAGTATTCCACTCTGGGTGGTTGGATTGTAACCCGATCAGTGGGTCAGCAGTCCTATCATTACGGACGCATTGAACCATTATTTGTGACTGGTCATATGGAAACACCATCAGGACCCATGGATCTTCTACGAGTTCCAAAAAGCGCGGCTGGTCCTGACCTTCGACATATCATTCTTGGTTCAGAAGCTCGATTGGGCATCCTGACAAAGGCGACAGTTCGTATTCGACAACTCCCTGAGGAAGAACTTTTCTATTCTGCATTCTTCCCTAATTTCGAGATCGGCGCAGAAGCTGTACGGAAGATCGCCCAGGCTGAATTACCTCTTTCCATGATCCGCCTCAGTGATCCCCTTGAGACTGAAACCACTTTCCAGCTTTCTGGTGAGGAAAAACTGGTCAACATTGCCAAAAAGGGATTGACACTTTTTGGTCAAAAAGATCAACGATGCATGTTGATCTATGGACTCACAGGAAATCATGCACAAAACCGCCTGGCTGACCGGCAGTTAGCCCATATCGTGCGATCCCACCAGGGTATGATGGTGAAATACTACCTCGGAGAAGCCTGGATGAAGAAGCGTTTCCTGACGCCGTATCTGCGCAATACGCTTTGGGATTTAGGTTTTGCACTGGATACACTAGAAACTGCACTTCCGTGGGACAAACTTATCAATGGGCGCGAAACAATCCTCGATTTGATCCGTACAGGTTTGGAAAAAGAAAACGAAACTGTGCTGGTCTTCAGCCACATCTCACATGTCTACACCAACGGCGCGTCAATGTATATCACTTACCTATACCGGCGCGCAGCAGACCCCCATCAAACCTTAGATTGGTGGCGCAAAATTAAAACCGCTGCCAGTCAAAAGATAGCAGAACTGGGGGGAACGATATCCCATCAACATGGCGTGGGGATAGATCACAAACCTTACCTACCCGCAGAAAAGGGTCCTTTAGGAACACATATGATCAAGAACATCATCAAGGCTGTGGATCCTAAACAGGTCATGAACCGTGGGAAATTGGTTGATTTGGATTGAATTAGGAGATATTATATGTTGAATAAAACCTGGCGAGAACAAACCTGGAGGGATATTGATCAAGATTGGGATATCATCGTTATCGGGGGCGGTATCACAGGTGCCGGGATTTTCAATATGGCAGCAAATAAAGGCTTGAAAGTCCTGCTGGTAGAAGCCAGAGACTTTGCCTTCGGCACATCCAGCCGCTCCTCGAAACTCATTCATGGGGAGCTCCGATATCTGAGAAACTGCCAATTTGATGTCGTCAGGGAATCCATTAAAGAACGCGAACGTCTACTGCGTGAATCAGATGGGCTCATTGCCCCCCTGGCGTTCATCTTTCCATCCTACGAAACCCATTCTTATGACACCCAAATGATGAAAATTGGTGTGATTCTGTATGACTTGATGGGATTGAAATGGCAGAACAAGAATCGAAATAGAAGTCAAGTGATGCAAGCATTGCCTGGAATAAATGACAAACAGCTTATAGGTGGCCTGGAATATTTTGACGCACACGTGGACGATTCCCAACTCGTCCTGCGTGTGATCATGGATGGCATCCGTTTTGGTGGATGCGCCATTAACTACGCCAGAGTGATCAAACTAATCAAATCAAAAATTGGTCATGTGGAAGGTGTCATCCTTCAAGACGAGACAGACACGATGCAATCGGCACAAGTGGAATTGAAAAGCAATGTGGTCATCAACGCAACCGGTCCATGGTCAGATGAACTTCGGGGAAATGTTAATGGTCAGCCAAAATTGCGCCGTCTGCGAGGCAGTCACCTGATTTTTTCACAAGAAAAGCTCCCTATCAAGGCGGCTGTCACCCTACTCCACCCCAGGGATAATAGGGCAATGTTTGCCATACCCTGGGAGAACCGAACCATCATCGGTACAACTGACCTGGACCATGACCTGTATGAAGATGAAACACGCATTACCCAATCAGAGCTGGAATACATCTTAGAAGCGATCCAACACGTCTTCCCGAAATGTGCGATCAGTGAGGAAGACATCATCTCCACATTTTCAGGGTTGCGTCCAGTCATCAATACCAATGCAGCCACACCCTCATTGGAGTCACGGGCACATCACATATGGGAAGAAGATGGGTTGATCAGCATTGCAGGTGGGAAACTGACCATATTTCGTGTTATGGCTGCTGATGTGCTTAATTTCTGTCGTGAAAAACTACCCCATCGCCCAAAGTTTCACTCGCATATGCCCTGCTTTGTTCATCCCAAGACACCATCCAACCAAAGTCTGAACAAATCTCACTGGTTATTGATGGCTGGCCGATTAGGGAAAGACGTCAATGCTTTTTTCGAAGACTCTGACCCTGAACTTCTCCAACCCATCACACCCATATCAGAATTGTGGGCTGAATTGGTGTGGGCAGCAAAAAATGAGGCTGTGGTCCACCTTGATGATCTTCTCCTGAGGCGAGTTTGGTTTGGCGTGCTGATGCCCAATGGCGGTTTAGATGACATTGAACGCATACGCAGACTTGTGCAGGGTCCTTTAGGTTGGTCTGATGAAACCTGGTCAGCAGAGGTAACACGATATGAAAAACTATGGCGAGAGAATTATTACTTACCTTCCTGAGATGCTGATTGATCAACATTTGCGATTAGAGAAACTGAGTTAACATAATAACCAAATAGACACTGGAGGAGAGAATGTCCGAGCAACAGATCCTTGCTATAGATAACGGTACCCAAAGTATTCGAGCGCTTATATTTGATCTGAAGGGTAACCTGATCGCGAAGAAACGCATTCCCATTCAACCGTATTACTCAAAAAAACCGGGTTGGGCAGAGCAAGACCCTGATGTGTTTTGGAAAGGCGTTTGCGAGGCCTGCCAGTCTCTTTGGGATATGCCTGATGTGAATAAAAACGCAATTATTGGTGTTGGTTTAACAACGCAACGCTCCACTGTGATCAACCTGGATAAGAACGGCACGCCGCTTCGGCCTGCCATTATTTGGCTTGATCAACGCCGCTCAGAAAACCTGGCGCCTGTTGGTGGTCTTTGGGGAGTTCTTTTTAAAATTGCTGGCATGCAAGAAACAGTGCGTTACCTGCAGGCAGAAGCGGAAGCCAACTGGATCAAAACACATCAACCTGATATATGGAAGAAAACCGATAAATATATCTTCCTTTCTGGATTTCTTACCTATAAATTGATTGGCAAGGTGATTGACTCTGTCGGATGCCAGGTGGGTTATATGCCCTTCGATTATAAAAACCAGGATTGGGCAAAACCATCGGATTGGAAATGGGATGCGGTCATGATTGAACCTGAAATGCTGCCTGAACTGGTAGTACCAGCCTCACTGCTGGGGCATATTTCAAGAGAAGCTGCACAAGCGACAGGTATCCCTGAAGGCTTACCGTTGATCGCTACAGCTGCCGATAAGGCTACCGAAGTCATTGGTGCAGGCTGTTTGGATCCGCATATCGGCTGCTTGAGCTATGGAACAACGGCAACGATCAATACAACACATAAAAAATATAAAGAGGTCATTCCCCTTATCCCCCCTTATCCATCTGCCGTACCAGGTGCGTATTCATTGGAAGTGGAAATCTATAGAGGATTCTGGATGGTAAGTTGGTTTAAAGAAGAATTTGGCCAGGTTGAGAAAAGAGAAGCTGAAAAGCGAGGTATAGAAGCCGAAGCTTTGTTTGATGAACTGCTCCAGGCTGTCCCCCCTGGTTCTGAAGGATTGATCCTTCAGCCATACTGGTCCCCAGGTCTAAAGATCCCTGGTCCAGAAGCAAAAGGGGCTGTTATCGGCTTTGGTGATGTCCACAGCAGGGCACATTTTTACCGCGCTATCATTGAGGGATTGGCTTTTGCACTGCGCGAAGGTGCTGAACGGACGGAAAAACGTTCACATATTCCCATCACCTCGTTGCGAGTAGCCGGCGGCGGCAGCCAGAGCCCAGGTGCCATGCAGATCACAGCAGATATCTTTGGGCTACCCGTGTCAAGGCCGCACGTTTACGAAGCATCGGGCTTGGGCGCCGCAATTGACGTAGCTGTCGGCTTAAAGCTGCACCCCGATTTTAAAACCGCTGTGGAGAAAATGACCCACCTTGGAGAAACCTTTGAACCAGATCAAGATCGATTCAACATGTACAGCAACCTGTATGAACATGTCTATAAACGCATGTATGCACGGCTGAAACCACTCTATCACGAGATCAGGGAAATCCTGCATTAGGAACCTCCTCTCATTCTTCACTCGAGAATAATTGAGACATTGTTTTAATCGCATTGACTAAAATAAACGGACCGGATCAAATGACAGACAGAATATTTTACCAACAAATCACTTTTTTACATTCCCAGGATTTACAAGCCACACGGCATTTTTACAATGAAGTGCTTGGGCTTCCCCTTGTGCGAGATCAAGGGTCTTGTCTGATATTTTCCGTGACGGAAAGTGCTTATCTGGGTTTTTGCGAACATATCACACCGATCAAAATAGGCCGCAGGGTGATCCTGACCCTGGTTACCAATAATGTTGATGAATGGTATGCAGTCTTAAAAGATCGTGGGGTAGACCTGATCAGCGAGCCTAAATCCAATCCACTTTTTCAGATCTATCATTTCTTTCTCAATGATCCCGATGGATATTGGATCGAAATTCAGAGGTTTGATCAACCCTTATAAGAACTGCATTCATGTGCAATTGATGATTTGTAATTGAGATTATTCCAAATTATAATTTTGCAGAGTCAATTCATTGATCAAAAAGTTGAGTAGATGAAAAGAAAAATCGTATTTGATTTGGGCAACGTCCTTATTGACTATAATCCCAGTCGCATTGTTAAAACCGTATTCTCAAATCCAGAAGAACAAGCACTCATACTCAAAGAAGTGTTCCAATCTGAAGGATGGCGGCGGTTAGATCAGGGATTGATAACCTTCGAAGCGCATTACCAGGACTTAGCATCTCGTTTCCCTTGCTATGCAGAAAGAATTGATTGGCTTCTTAAGAACTGGCACAAAGATCAACCTTCCATCCCGGGAATGTACGATCTCATCGTAGATGTTAAAAAAGCCGAGTATCAATTGTTTCTATTATCCAATGCAAATACTCGGTATTACACATTTAAGATGTATAAGGACATATTCAAATTGTTTTCTGGGATTACCTTTTCATCTGAATTGCATCTTCTAAAACCACAAAAGGAGATCTATGATCGTTTCTGCCAAATACACAACCTGATTCCGGAAGAGTGCCTTTTTATTGATGACAAAATAGAAAATGTTCAGGGTGCGCGAAATGCCGGCTGGCAAGCCCATCAATTTGTGAACGCTGATGAATTAAATGACTTCCTTGAAAATAATTTGAGAATGCATCTTCCACAATAATCGCTTATTGCATCAATTGATCTTATAAAAATCAAATAGCTGCTTCATTCTTATTTTTCCTAGAAGATTGTTTCAACATAAACATGAGAATCCGTTAGAAAGATTGTCATGAACCATTAATGCAACACGCTCAAACAATCATTGAGATAGACAAAACAGTTATAATTATCTTGAAATCTTCTTCTTTAAATAGAAAATGAGAAAAACGCGACCGAAGCCATGAAGCAATACGAGCCAGGAAAGGATTGACCAATGATGCATTTTGGAATCATGGAAATGCAATTGAACAGGTTGATTGAAATGGACGGCGAGTCAAAGAACCCTGTTGACCACATCTTAAATTTTGATCGTGGGCAATTGGTCACAGGATTAGTTCATGAAGGTTTTAAGCTGATTGAGTTAAATGGTGACCTGGGGTTGTTCTTTCCAACAGCATACGAAAACAAGAATATTCAACGTTTGTTAAAATTAAAACAGGATATGGGTTTAGATTACACACTCCACCTCCCCCTCTGGTCGATTGAACCCTCAACCCCCTCGGAACCTGTTCGGCTGGGGTCTGTGGACGCCATTTTATATGTCATCGATGCCGTCGAACCACTCGACCCAGAAGTATATGTTTTGCATGCTACTGGCGCTCTGGCCGCGGAATTCTACCGCATGAAGCTGCCAGAAATTGCCAAATCGCTGGTGTTAAAACAATTTCAGGGCGGTGCGATCAACTCAATCAAGACAATCCTTGAGGAGACTGGTATCCCCTCTCGTAAATTGGCTATTGAGACGATTGAATTTCCATTTGACCTTACGCTCGAAATCGCAGAGGTGCTTGATCTATCACTCTGCCTGGATACAGGACATGTCCTGGCTGGTTTCTCCGGTTCGCTATCCATTTTGGATGCACTCAACAAAGCCTGTTCACCTCGTTTGGCCGAAATTCACCTCCATGATTCACCAAACTTCATGAAGACAGGTCAGTTGGGCTATGGTAAAGATCACCAACCACTAGGTAAAGGCGAACTGAATACAAGTCAATTATTTCAATTTCTGAAACAAATGAGTTTCAATGGACCAATCATCTTTGAATTGACCGTGGAAGAAGCACAAAACTCATTGTCTCAACTCCAAGAGTCAGGAGTGATGATTTGATGGAATTTTTACTCCCTTATGGGAAAACGCACTTAAACCTGCAAATCCCTACAATTTTCAAAACAGATCTACTGACACCTTCCTCTTTCCCAGCTTTGGCTGAACCCCATCAGGCAATACAAACCGCGCTAATTAATCCACTTGGTCGGAGAAAACTCGCAGCTTTTGCAAACGTTAGTTCAGTGGGCATCGCTATCAATGATAAAACACGTCCAGTCCCGCAACCCAATCCAATTAATGTTTTACTTGATTATCTGAGTTCAATCGGTATCGCAAATGATAAAATCTCGATCTTCATCGGTTCCGGAACGCACACGCCAATGCAAGAGCCTGAAATTTCACAGATCCTGGATTCCGAAATTATCAGTCAATATCGAATCTTTGTTCATGATTGCGACCGATCACCGATGGTGGACCTTGGCAAAACAGCCCATCGCACACCGATCCACATCAACGCAGATTTTAATAATTGCGACATTAAGATTACTGTTGGAAATATCGAACCGCATCATTTTATGGGCTTTTCAGGAGGCGTCAAAACAGCAGTGATCGGCCTAAGCAGTCGCGAAACGATCACAGCTAACCACAGCATGTTGACCCATCCACAGGCTAAATCCGGTGTTTTCCATATCAACCCAATGCGGCAGGATATTGAAGAGATGGGTCGCAAGGTCAAAATTGATTATTCGTTGGGATTAATTCTGAACGAACAAAAGCAGATCGTGAGTGTATTCTTTGGCGAACCTGTCCAGGTCATGGACGCCGCCATTCCAATTGTCAGGGACATCTTTGGCGTTTGTGTTAACAAGCCTTATAATCTTGTGATCGCATCGCCAGGTGGAGCCCCAAAAGATATTAATTTGTATCAGGCGCAAAAGGGGTTGACCCATGCCACCAGGATCACACGCAATGGCGGTTGGGTCATTCTCACAGCAGCTTGTCCAGAGGGCTCAGGTAGCCTTTCCTATGAATCATATATCACAGCTGTAAAATCACACCAGGCTGTTCTAGATCAATTTGAAGGAGGATACTTCCAAGTTGGCCCACATAAAGCCTTTCAAATTGCGAGAGATGCTGTCCGGGTCAATATCGTTCTGGTATCTGATATCGCCGCTGAAAAAGTCAAACAATGGTTGCTAACTCCCAGCAAACCGCAGCTGATACAGCATCTGATCAACTGGATAGCAGCCAGGCTGCCTTCAAATGCTCGTGTGGCTGTCCTTCCAGCATCAACCCGAACGATGACAGAGGTGAAACGCCATGAATAATCCTTATATCAGGAACCCTCAACTGGCAGGTGAAGAGTTCTTCTGGTTGGGAAATCAAACCGGCGTCGTATTGATCCACGGATTTACAGCCACCACTGCTGAGGTGCGATTGGCAGCAGAGCTTCTTCACCAGGACGAGTATACAACTGCTGGTCCTCTCCTACCGGGTCATGGGACACATCCCAAAGACCTCAACCGCACAACATGGCAAATGTGGCTGGAAAAAGTCAAAGAAATATACGAAAAAACCTTACATCATTGTGAAAATGTATTCGTCATTGGCGAATCTATGGGCGCCCTTTTAGCAATTGAACTTGCGGCACAGCACCCAGAAGTTGCTGGGTTGATGCTTTTTTCCCCTGCCCTCAAAGCGAAAAACCTTTGGTTAGCTCGTTTTCTTTCTCCTTTTAAAGCTTATCTTGAAAAATCCAACAAAGATGATGGCCTTGCCTGGAAAGGTTACACTGTTTACCCACTCAAGGCAAGTGTGGAATTACTTAAATTACAAAATCACACCAGGAAGCAGCTTAACCGAATAGAACAACCCACTTTAATAGTCACGGGTGATCTTGACAAAACGATCGCAACAAATTCTGCGGAAATTATTCTGGACGGGATCCAATCAAAATTTAAACAACACATACAAATGAATGAAAGTACCCACTGCGTTCTGCTGGATAAGGAATTGGGCCTGGCATATCGATATGTTACAGCGTTTATGAGTGACCCAACGCTTACAGGTCATCCAAATATAGATTGTTAACCAACAGAACTTGCCAGTAGTTCACTTCAATTTCTTGATATCTCTACTCAGTTTTTTCGTCAATCTGATTGACACGGTTTCGACTTCAAGGTAAACTTGAAAACTCGGGAACAAATCAAATTGCAAACCTCACGCTTGTGAAAAATTGTGCTGTTAATGTGCGTCAACATCATAACAGACCTATATGTTTGTTTCTCAATGGTCAGCGAAAAGATTCGTCAACATTGAAGAACAAAATGAAGCATTACTAGCTGGAAGGAATAGCTGTGTCAAAGAAAAAATTTTATGACATTGATCTGAGTAAAACCTTATCAAAAAACAGGCTTCTTGGTCTGCTGCGAATGATGAAGGGTTATCAATGGCTATATATTGGCGCCACAACAGCGCTGGCAATCGCAACGATTTCCCGGACAGGTATTTATCTCGTATTACGCCGGTTTATTGATGATGTCATTATCGCTGGAAATTTTGGTTCCAATCTCACCATCATCATATTAATGTTCATTGGCCTGGCGCTCATCCAAGGTGTTTTTTCGTTCATATCAGGATGGTTAGCTTCCAAAACAGCTGAAAGCGCCACACGACGTTTACGTAATTACCTTTTTGACCACCTGCAAAGACTCCCGTATGCCTATCACGCTGAAGCGAAGACGGGAGACTTGATCGCACGCTCAACATCAGATGTGGATGCCATCAATCGATTTTATGGTGAACAAGCAATTGGTATTGGTCGTATTCTGCTGATGTTCATTGTGAATTTTATCGCTCTTCTCCAGCTAAACACACGTCTCGCTCTATACTCGGTGATCGCCATCCCGGTCATCATCGCAGTTTCGATCTACTTTTTTAAACGTGTTTCAAAGGCTTATGAAGCCTATCAAGAACAAGAAGCAACACTCAGCAACCGTTTACAAGAGAATTTGACTGGTGTGCGTGTGGTTAAGGCTTTTGCACGTCAGGGGTACGAAAGCTATAAATTTGATCAGGAAAATTGGCAGAAGTTTCGTTTGGGCAAGAAACTGCTCTCAATCCATTCACTTTTCTGGCCAGTGTCCGATATTATTTGCGGTGCTCAAATGTTGACCTCCTTTTTGTTAGGTGCCATCATGGCACTCAATGGGACAATCACCGTCGGTACCTATCTCGCCTTTGTATCTCTGGTCATTTGGATCATCTGGCCAATGCGGGGATTAGGACGCTTGATTGTTCAAACCTCAACAGGCATGGTCTCTTACCACCGAGTTTCTGAAATACTAAAACAAGATCGAGAGCCCCTGACTGAAGGTGAATATCATCCTGAAGGCGATTTGGATGGAGAGATCATCTTTGACCATGTGCTTTTCCAATATGAAGAGAACAATCCTGTTCTCAAAGATGTCAATTTTACCTGTCATCCCGGAGAAGTAATTGCCCTGCTTGGTTCGACAGGCTCCGGCAAAACCTCACTGGTCAATCTTCTACCTCGTTTTTATGATGCCAATGAAGGTCAGATCACACTGGACGGTGTTGACATCAAGAAATACACTCGCAAATATCTCAGGTCACAAATCGGGATTGTTGAACAGGAACCCTTTCTTTTTTCCCGTTCGATCAAGGAAAACATCACATATGGGGTTCATCGAGATGTGACGGATGATGAAATCATCCAGGCTGCCAAATTTGCCGCTGTCCACGATGTGATTGAAGAATTTCCAAAAGGGTATGACACCCTTGTTGGTGAACGTGGGGTAACCCTTTCTGGTGGACAAAAACAGCGAGTTGCTATCGCCAGAGCCTTACTAAAAAATCCCCGCATCCTGATTCTGGACGATTCAACATCCAGTGTGGATACAGAAACGGAAGCGCAAATTCGCTCTGCTCTGGAACACCTGATGCAAAACCGAACAACCTTTATCATTGCACATCGCATTCAAAGTGTCATGGACGCTGACCTTATCCTGGTATTTGATAAAGGAGAAATTGTGCAAAAAGGTACTCATGAGGCTTTAATGAAACAAAGCGGCATGTACCAGGATATCTTTGATATCCAGACCCGTATCGAAGTTGAGTTAGAAAAGGAAATTTCCAGTGTCGACTTATCATAGTTTAGAAGAAAAGGATTATGGCAAACTCACTGGCCAAGTATTAAAACGCTTGCTGGCCTTGTTGAAGCCCCATTGGAAGTGGGTGGTGGGCTTTCTGTTATGTATTGCCATTGTATCAATCGTTGATGCTTATACAACTTTCTTGAGCAAACGTATCATTGATGAAGGCATCATGGCAGGCAGTCACGATGCAATTGTAAAGACAGTTTTGATTTACGGCGGCATGATCTTGCTCCAGGCAGCATCTGTTTTTGGGTTTATATACCTTGTGGGTGTACTTTCAGAACGAGTTCGTTATGATCTCCGCAAGCATATGTTCAACCACCTGCAGCAGCTTTCGCTTTCCTATTATAGCCAAACACCTGTTGGCTGGATAATATCTCGTTTAACCTCCGATACCGAAAGACTATCTGATTTGATGACCTGGGGTATCCTCGATGTAACCTGGGCGATCATTAATATCGCCACTGCTGCGATCTTCATGTTCATCATTAACGCCAACCTGGCTTTAATCGTCGTATTGATGCTGCCAATCTTGATCGTGATCGCTTTTCGGTTCAAGACCAAGATCCTATATCACTATCGTCGATCGCGTAAGATGAACTCCAAGATCACCGGTGCCTTCAATGAAGGTATCACTGGAGTGAGGGTCATCAAAGCCCTTTCCCGAGAGGATGACAACCTGGAAGAATTTTCCGAGCTAACCGATGGGATGTATGAAGCCAGTTTCAAAGCCGCTTGGCTTTCAGCCCTGTTCCTCCCCACTGTACAGGTCATCAGTACTATCGGCCTGAGTATTGTATTGTGGCGAGCGGGTATCCAGATGCAGGTTGGCGCGATGACAATTGGTGGCATCCAGGCCTTTGTCTCCTATATTACCTTCATCATGTGGCCGATCCAGGATATGGCCAGGGTCTATGCACAGATGCAAAATGCAGTCGCATCTGCGGAGCGCATCTTCAACCTGATTGATACAGAACCGGATGTCAAAAACCGGTCACGGACCTTAGATACAGCCACCATCCAGGGTGATATTCGCTTTGACAATGTACACTTTCATTATGAAAAAGATAACCCGGTGATCCGAGGTTTAGACTTTCGTGTCAAACACGGGGAGATGGTCGCATTGGTAGGTCCAACTGGCGGTGGGAAAACCACAATCGTCAATCTATTATGTCGTTTTTACGAACCAACACAAGGCACGATCTACTTCAATAATGTCGACTACAGGGATATGAAACTTCAAGATATCCAAAGCCGGATTGGTGTGGTTCTGCAAACACCGCACCTATTCTCAGGGTCCATCCTGGACAATATTCGATATGGCAAACTCAACGCCAGTGATAAGGAGATTGAAGATGCTGCCAAACTTGCTGGCGCCCATGATTACATCTCAAAGTTTGATAAAGGCTATGAACAGGATGTCG
>JAYELT010000088.1:0-4967 GCA_034717715.1 Chloroflexota bacterium
TAAATGAGTGACCCGATGTTCTGCTTTCAATGTCAGGAAACATTGAATAATAATGGCTGCACCGTCCGTGGTGTATGCGGTAAAACGCCAGAGGTGGCAAATTTACAGGATCTGTTAATCTACCTTCTAAAAGGAATCTCTTTTTGGGGGACACGCGGACATGACATGGGTGTAATTCATGAAGAGACGAATCAGTTTGTAGCCCAAGCCTTATTCGCAACCATCACCAACGCCAACTTTGATCCCGAGCGATTTGTTGGTTTAATCAAAGAAGCAATCATCAGACGCGAGGATTTACGCAAAGCTGCACAATCGAAGTGTTATGAATTGCATGGGAAACCATGTGCAGGAGCTGGATCTGATTGGGCATCCTGGAAACCAGAATCATATGATATTGCAACCCTCCTTGAGAAAGCGAAGAATGTCGGCGTGATGGCGGATAAAAACCTCAATGAGGATATCCGTTCCTTACGTGAATTGATCATCTATGGATTAAAAGGCATAGCAGCCTATTCCGATCATGCTCATATCCTTGGTATGGAAGAACCCGAAGTTTTATTCTTTTTGCAGGAGATGCTGGAAGCAACTACACATGATGACCTGACAGGAGATGAACTCACTCAATTTGTCTTAAAAACCGGTGAAATGGGATTGCGCGCCATGGCATTATTAGACAAAGCCAACACCGATGCTTACGGTCACCCTGAACCAAGCCAGGTATATCTGGGTGTACGTCCCGGACCTGGTATCCTGGTTAGTGGACATGATCTCCTTGATCTTGAAGAATTATTAGAACAAACGCAAGACACAGGGGTAAACGTCTACACTCATGGTGAAATGCTTCCCGCACATGCATATCCGGAATTTAAAAAATACGAGCACTTTGTCGGCAATTACGGCGGCTCGTGGTGGAAACAGCGTAAAGAATTTGAAAGTTTTGGCGGCCCTATCCTGATGACCACTAACTGCATTGTTAAACCCAAAGGAACCTATATTAACCGCATATTTACAACTGGTCAAGCGGGTTATCCCGGATGTAAGCACATCCCTGACCGGAAGCCGGGAGGGCAAAAGGATTTTTCAGAGCTGATTGCACTGGCAAAAATGTCACAAGAGCCCGAGGAGTTAGAAGAGAAAACCATCACCACCGGTTATGCTCACCATACTATCTTGCAGAATGCCCCAGCCGTGATTGATGCCATCCAGTCTGGAGACATTAAACGCTTTATTGTGATGGGTGGATGCGATGGAAGACATAAGTCACGTCAATATTACACCGATGTGGCTGAGGCTCTCCCAGATGACACCATCATCCTTACCGCCGGGTGTGCAAAATACCGCTATAACAAACTCGATCTTGGAGAGATCAACAGCATACCCAGAATTTTGGATGCTGGCCAGTGCAATGATTCCTATTCATTAATCAAAACTGCCCAGGCATTAGCAGAAGCCTTTGAACTAGAGGATGTCAATGACCTTCCAATATCTTATGATATCGCCTGGTATGAACAAAAAGCTGTGATTGTACTTTTAGCCTTATTGTCCCTAGGCGTCCGTAAGATCCACCTTGGTCCGACCCTGCCAGCATTCCTATCCCCAAATGTCACTTCAGTATTAGTAAAAAACTTTGACCTTAAACCCATTAGCAGTGTGGAGGAAGATATCGCTGCAATGATGATTGGTAATTAATAAACCACACAAGCATCAGCACCTGGATGGTTAATATTAACCATCCAGGTGATCCACTGAAAGGAGCTGTCTTAATGATTGGACAAGTCTTCCATCTTACCCAAAGCACCAAGAAAACGGTTGAGAAAATTGTTCAGGATGACAATCTGGATTATGTTCACATGCTGTTTAATAAAAATGAGGGTCTTCCGGTACATTATTCAAATTCCAATGTATATATGACTGTCCTTAAAGGCACTTTATCAATTACCCTCGATGAACAGGAAGTGGTGGATTATTCATCCGGAACCTTATTAAAAATTCCTTACAGGACGAAGATGAATGTCCGAAACCTGCTTGATGATATCCTGGAACTGATTGTGATCAAAGCACCTGCACCTAAGCATTACCATTCGGCTTGATGCATTAAGTTCGTTATCTGGAATTTTCTTTCTGTAAGAATTAATAAATTAATTTTAATGACATCAAATCGATGCGCTGGCCAGGGCGTCGATTTTAAATTCGTCAATGCATAATTTATTTGTTGACCCTAGTTTTTATCCCTGATCCACCAGCTCTAAGATTCCCTTCAATCGGATATCACGAGAACTGGACCCTACCAAAACCTCAAATTCACCTTCTTCTGCGACCCATCTCTTTTGATAAGGGTCATAATAGGATAATGATCGCGGATCTAAATCAAATGTGACAATCTTTGACTCACCAGGTTCAAGGTAAACTTTTTCAAATCCCTTCAGCTCTTTCATCGGACGCACCAGTGCCGACTTAATATCCCGGATATACACCTGGATGACCTCCTGACCAGCCATCTCACCGCAATTTTCCACAGTTACAGAGACATTGAAAGTTTCACCCATTTTGACTTCGCTGGGCAATGTCATTTCGGAATACGTGAATTTGGTGTAACTCAACCCATGGCCAAAGGGAAATAGTGGCGCAACATCTTTGGTGTCATAATAGCGGTAACCTACAAACAACCCTTCTCCATAATGCACATCCTTCCAGCCAGGATAATGGACGAAAGCCGGATTATCCTCAAGACGCTCAGGAAAAGATACTGTCAGCTTGCCAGAGGGGTTCACATCCCCAAAGAGGATATCCGCCAAGGCATGACCACCTTCCTGACCGGGATAATAAACCAAGAAAAGCGCATCCACATCATTTGCCCAGGGCATGGCTACAGGTGCGCCAGCGTTGACAACCACTACGGTATTAGGGTTCACCGCGGTAACCGCCCGGATTAATCCTTCCTGACCACCTGGTAAAGCCATATCCGGTCGATCTTGCCCCTCGCTTTCATATAAGTCCGGCAATCCAGCGACAATGATTGCAGCGTCGCTTCCTTTCGCAAGTCTAACCGCGCGCTCAACCAAATCGCCTTCCCCACCTATTAAGGATTTATATAAGAACTGGATCAGGGCAAATGGATTGTTTACACCACTCACAAATTCTGCTCGGAAAGCATATTCCTGGCCCTTTTCCATTGTAATTGCTTTGTGATCCCGCATGTTTTCAGAATCAAATGCTGTATTCGATCTTACACCGATGTCATTATCCAGGATCAACTCACCGTCCAGCCACACCTTTGCCGAACCAGTGTTTATTAGGATAAACTCCGTCTCACCCGATTCGGGCACCGTTAACATCCCTGTCCATCGTACGCTGTAATCCTTTTCATCCACAATCCCGCTTGCCGGTCCTGCCCCACCCCACCAGACATTAATAGAAGAGTCGATTCGGGTCAAAACAGGTTCACCAGAGAAATCAAGATTATTATAGAAATCAGCCTTTAATCCCTGCGTTTTCCCATCTGGATGGAGAAAACGTGCTTGTTCTACTGGAACAGGTTGAACACGGTTTTCATAACCAGGCTCAAAGCTGATTTCTACCCGGTTACCGAGTTTAGCTTGAAGACCTTCTAATGGGGTTACCCAGTGGTGCGGGTCCACGCGGGAGCTGCCGCCTCCGCTGATCATACGGTCAGCATTCAACCCAATCACAGCAATTTTATCAATCTCTTCTACCTTCAAAGGCAACCGAGCGGAGTCATTTTTTAACAACACAATCGATTCTGCGGCTAACTCACGTGCTATGGCACGGTGTTCAAGAGTATCGCCTCTCCCTTCTGGAAGGTCTTCATCTTGCATCACCCCGGCCCAAAATAACAGCCGCAGCATTCGACGTGCAGCGTCATCTACATGCTGCTCATCAACCTGCCAGTTGCTGACAGCAGCTTCCAGCTGGAGGCCAAAATAACGTGCTGGGCCAGGCATCTCAAGGTCCAGTCCTGCAGTGATCGGAGTATGAATATCATGCACAGCCCCCCAATCCGATACGACAACACCTTCAAAGCCCCATTCCTCTTTGAGGATGCGGCGAAGAAGAACCTCATGCTCGCTGGCATAAGTGCCATTGATCCGGTTATAGGAGCACATCACAGTCCAGGGATGGGTTTCTTTGACTATCGTCTCAAAGGCAGCTAAATAAATTTCTCTTAAAGTGCGTTCATCAACCACAGAATTACCCCTAAAACGCTCAAATTCCTGGTTGTTGGCAGCAAAATGCTTAACAGAAACCCCAATCCCCTGGCTTTGCACCCCGTTCACATACGCCACGCCAATTTGTCCCGCAAGGTAAGGATCTTCTGAAAAGGTTTCAAAATTACGCCCACCCAGGGGTGATCGAACGATATTGACACACGGGCCAAGCAAAATGTGGCATCCCAAATGCCGAGTCTCCTCAGCCAGGGCTGCACCTACCTGCTGGATCAAATCCCGGTTCCAGGATGATGCCATTGAAATTCCGGTCGGGTAAGCGGTAGCAGTGCTGACAATTCGGTCTGAGCCGTGACCACCAGTGCGCACCCCATGGGGGCCATCAGTCATCACAACAGCTGGGATCCCCAAACGTTCGATTGCAACCGTATACCATCCGTCACGACCGGATAGCAGGGAGACCTTTTCGGATAATGTCATTTGACTGAGAAAATTTTCTATTTCTTTCTGGTGTTTTTCATTTTCCATGTTCATCAATCCTTTTAATTTAATGGATTACTTTCTTCTATATTATATACGGAAAGATTACAGGTAGAATTAGAATAACCAACTCAATAATCACAATACAACATGATTTCGCATGATAAATCTCTCAGATTTAAGAAAAATATCCCTTTTCAACGCTCTCAAACCTGCAACTTTCCAGGCTATCGCACAACATGCCTTTAGACGGAATATAAGAGCTGGGGCAGATCTGGTGATTGAGGGAATGCTCGCCGATCA
>JAYELT010000088.1:5067-18746 GCA_034717715.1 Chloroflexota bacterium
AAAACACCAATTTGGTAGGATAAGGTTGAATAAATTATTATGAAACCGATGACACAAGAAATACTTCCAATCATTAATTTCGATCGATGTAACCGTTGTGGGAAATGTATTGAGCTTTGTCCTGAAAACGCTCTGCAATTAACTGAACAAGGTCCATCATTCAAACACCCGATCACATGTACTTACTGCACAACGTGTGAAGATGTTTGTCCCCAAAACGCCATTCGAACACCCTTCATAGTCTCTTGGGCAACCTGAAACCAACCCTTACACATTCAATAGCAACAGATAGAGGTATTCATGAGTGAGCATATCAACAACGTTAGCGAGAGAAAAGAAGCGCTGAAAATGGTCATCAAACGGCTCCATGCTGGGGAAAGCGTTGAAAAACTTAAAGAAGAGTTTGGCAAAGCAATTCGTGGCGCTACAGCTGGCGACATCGCAGATGCGGAACGCGCACTGATCAGCGAAGGTGTCTCGGTGAGTGAGATCCAAAATCTATGTGACTTGCATGTAGCCGTGTTTCGTGAGTCTTTGGATGAAGAACCCGCTCCCGAATCCCTTCCCGGTCATCCGGTTTTCACCTTCCGCATGGAGAATGAAGTCACCATGCGCCTGCTTGAAGCGATGGAAGCGACATTGAATGAATGGCAGAAGGATCAAGAAAACGCTCTAGAATCCTTGCAGCGCCAAGCTGATAACCTGGGCGCCATAGAAAGGCATTATTCCCGGAAAGAAAACCTGTTATTTCCATATATGGAAAAGAAAGGATTCGAAGGTCCTTCCCAGGTCATGTGGGGTGTCGACAATGAAATCCGCACCCAGATCAAGCAGTTTGTGAATAATATCAACGGCAATGATCCAGATCCGTCTGAAGCCACCGCACAATTTCGTAAGTTAGCCCAGGATATTCGTGAAATGATCTACAAGGAAGAAAAAATCCTCTTCCCAGAAGCCTTGCAACGCCTTTCACAAACTGAGTGGGGTTTAATTAGACAGCAGGAAGAGGATATTGGCTATTTTGATGTTACACCCAAGGATACATGGCACCCAGCAGAGGAAGAGGAGACACAAATCATGAAAGAGAATATAGAAAAATCACAACATTTAGACGTTGAAGGGTTGATGTCTTTATCAACGGGTGCGCTGACACGTGCACAGATCAACCTGATGTTGACACACCTTCCAGTGGACGTAACTTTCGTCGATGAAAATGATCGTGTTCGCTACTTTTCACAGGGTAGAGATCGTATCTTCGATCGCTCTCCCGCCATCATCGGGCGTGAAGTGACCAAGTGCCATCCCCCACAAAGTGTCCACAAGGTTGAGATCATCCTGGACGATTTTCGATCAGGTAAGCGTGATGTGACAGAATTTTGGATCCAGGCTGGCGATAATTTCATCAATATTCGCTACTTTGCATTGCACAGTTCAGACGGCACTTACAAAGGTTGCATCGAAGTCTCTCAGGATGTGACCCACATCCGTGAACTGGAAGGCGAAAAAAGGCTGTTAGATGATGCCCCTGATTACAATCGCTGATCAAAAAGACCTGTAAATTAAATAGCTATCTTCATGCCCTGGTTGTTTTACCTCCGGGGCATGTTTGATTCTCCTTCATCATCATTAGAGTACTGCAGATGGGCTGGATGATTTCTTTTCATGCTATACTGACTCCAAAACCTGAGAAAGGGTCTTATGTCTACACAACAAAAGATCGTGTTTGGATTTGTTGGCGGTCGGGGGTATGAAGTGCAATCGTTAATGCTGGTACGCAGTTTGCGTCAATTTGGGGGAAATCTGTCGAATTTACCTGTTTGGATGTTCGTCCCCGAAGGTGAAGCTTTCAAATCCAGTGTGCAGCACTCCCTGTTGAATTTGCATACGCAGATATTTTCCTTTAAAATCGATGAGCCTTTCAGAAGGTTTCCATTTGCATTAAAAGCGGTGGCAGCAGCTCAGGCAGAAAGTCAGGCGGAAAAACACCACTATAACCTCGCCTGGCATGATCGAACAGGCATGATCAGACATGCTCCCAAAGCCTTCAACTTGCCGGCCGATAAGTCCTTCGGCTTTCGGCCAACAGATATCGCTAACATCGGCCCACTATTCGGTCAATCCCTGCCGCTTTTTTGGCAGAGGATCTGCGACCACTTCAATATTTCCGCCAATAAATTGCCTGGAATAACGACGATCATTGATAGAAAGAGGCTTCACCTGTATGTGAATGCAGGTTTGTTGGTTGTCAGACCGGAGAAAAACATTCTCAGAAAGTGGACGGAAAATTTTCAGGCAAAGTACGCTCAACCAGAATTTAAACAATTTTATCAAGAAGATCATCGCTATGCGATCTTTATTGCATCAAGCTGCATTAACAGCAGCTGTCGTTCTGCAAACAAACTCAAAAGACAGATTGATCCTTCCTGAAAATTACCTCTTTTCCGTGGATAATTTCCTCGAATACCCTGCAGAGCTGCGACCTGATTCTTTGGACCACATCATTACAGGACGATTTCATGATTTCTTCGCTCTTGACAATTGGGAGGATTTGATTATTGCCAGTGATGACATGATCGATTGGTTTAAAACACAGCTTGAGGAAGGCCCTTATTGGCCAGTTCAAGACAAATGAAATATCGCAATTAACAAACAAAACAGGGCAATCCAAGAGATATTATCATGCGGTAGTATCTATGATTGATTATTATTCTTACAAGCAATCAATCGGATCTGTTCATCACAACAAGTCGTAATTATTGATTACAAACCAAAGAAAGGTGCAAGTAGGCCATGCAAAAATTCATCCCCGGGCTCAAACTCTGTGAATACTTCTTTGAAGAAGCCATACAGCCCATCATGTTAGAGAGATTTCCGAATCTTGCATATTCTGCCGCCCGGTTGGAATGGGGTTCAGATGTGATTGGATTTGACACTCCTATGTCCATGGATCATGGTTGGGGTCCAAAATTGACAGTTTTCCTCAGGCCGCAGGATTATGAGGATTTACATCAGCAGCTGGATATCACATTTGCCAATCATTTACCCTTCCAAATCCATGGATTCCCAACAAATTTCGATGAACCTTTATCAGATGGTGGAGTGATGAACTATAAAGAAAATTATCCCATTCATCATATGGTCACAATCACCACACCAGAAAAATTCTTTGCAGATTACCTGGGGGTGGACATTCAGAACCCATTAAGTCCGACTACCTGGCTGACGCTGCCCCAACAGCGATTGCGCACCCTCAGGGCTGGCTGTATCTATCACGATGGTCTGGAGTCGCTTGTAGAACTGCGTGGAAAATTTAACTGGTATCCTCAAGATCTCTGGCTGTATCTGATGGCCAATCAATGGCGCAGGATCGATCAAGAGGAAGCCTTTATAGGACGAACCGGGAGCGTTGGTGACGAACTTGGATCACGACTGATCGCTGCAAGCTTGATTCGGGATATGATGCACCTTGCGCTGCTGATGACAAAGCAGTTTTCTCCCTATACGAAATGGTTCGGCACTGCGTTTGGAAAGCTGGAACTCGCAGAAGAACTGACTCCACTGTTCCTTTCTGCTCTCAATAGCCAGGAATGGGAAGAGAGGGAATCCCAAATTTCTAAGGCTTATATCCTTTTGGCAGAAGCCCATAATAAACTGAGCATTACACCAAAGATATCACCCAAAGTATCCGATTTTCATGGTCGTCCCTTCCAGGTACCGCATTCATCACGCTTTGTTGAAGCCTTGCTCTCACAGATTCAGGATCCTTCAGTCAAGGCGCTGCCACCGGATTTAGGCAGTGTGGATCAGGTCGTCAATAATGTCGACGTATTAGAGCATCCCACAAGGTGTAAAAAACTTGGCGTTCTGTTTGATCAACCTGATCAATAATCCTCTTCCCCAAGAAACAAAACTCCCCTCCTGTCAATTCTGTCGAGTCAACCGGAGGGGTTCTAAATATAAATAGAAATAAGTCAATCAATCGCCAAAGACCGTTCCCACATGCCGTGCACTGATGATCCAGGGATGATCTAATGGAACCTGTTTTTTCTTACCGACAACATCCGCCAGGGGTACACACACAGCTTTGCCGTCCCGATAAGATACCATCTTGCCAAATTCACCCGCCTCCACAAGGTCAGCTGCCTGTGTGCCCAGGTGTGTCGCTAATAGTCGATCGCTGGCTGAGGGAGTCCCTCCACGCTGCAGGTATCCCAGGATAGTAATACGGCAATCTATGCCAGTTGTTTCTTCTAGCCTGTTCGCCAATAAGAGGGTCTGCCCGGTGTATTTTTTCTTAAGCCCCCGCATCCGGTCTCTGCTGATTTTAAGCGATTCGTCCTCATGGACTTTTCGGTTAATTTTCATTGAACGTTCAAAAAAGGCTTCCAATTCTGAAGAGGTTGCCCCTTCTGCAACAGCAACAATGCTGAAATTCTTGCCTGCCTTACTCCGGTCCAGAATAGCCTGAGAGATTTTATCGATACTATATGGAATTTCAGGTATAAGGACCACATCTGATCCAGAGGCGATCCCTGCACAAAGGGTCAGCCAACCCACTTCACGACCCATGATTTCCACAATGATGATACGATGCGTGCTGTTGGCTGTACTGTGGAGCCTGTCTATAGCATCCGTTGCTATCATCCTGGCAGTGTCAAAGCCGATGGTCACATCTGTCATCGCCACATCATTGTCTGCTGATTTGGGAATTGTCAATATATTCAGCCCTGCTTCAGAAAGATGTAATGCAGCTTCTTGAGTCTCCTGCCCACCGATGCAAACCAGCGCATCCAGCTCATTCGCCGTATATACCTCCACAACATCGCTAACTTTATTAACATACTTGCCGTCCACCTCAACGTCATGGGGTACGTCCCGGCTTGTGCCAAGGATGGTTCCACCAGCTGTGAGAATATTGGACAGGACGCTGCCACCCAGATCAATGGTATGATTCATCATCAAACCACGAAACCCGTCCTTGAACCCCACCAGGGACATGCCATACGTTCTTCGAGCGGCTTTCCCAAAACCCCGAATGATAGCATTCAAACCAGGACAATCGCTGCCAGCGGTCAAAATTCCTACTTTTTTTGCCATTTATGATTTCCTTCCTTGATGATCGCTTTTATGGTTTTAATTATACTCATATCCCAGAGGAAAACCTTTTTTAAGTTGACCTTTCATCCATCTTCGATTCAAATTTCGTCAAAGAGATCGCATAATGGATAAAGGCTAATGTCTGGTGTACCAGTTCAGGGTCAGAGGGAGACCAACAGTTTTTATATTGGTTGGGTCTGGCACTTAAGGCGTCATCGATCAATCCGACCCATAACTGATCAAGATTATCTTTCGCCCAGGCTGCACCTTTTCGCTTTGAGAACACCTTTGCTGTTGCCAGTGTGTGCAGCATACGGCAGTAACTCAAAACCGCAAAAGTTTGTGCCCATCGATTATCCAGGGCATAGTGACCTGTTAGGATCTCCTCTCCCCAATCTCGCATTGTCTCCTGAACCTCGGCTTTCAGCATCTTCTCAGGTATTGGAGGAATCCAGGTAGCGGGTTCCGGTCCAAACAGAATTACACCATGCTCCCGCAGCACCCAGCGATTAACCAAAGTATTGTCATGCGTGGATAATTCAAAATTTAGGCTGCCATTATCCAGGTACCACAATGGCTCATCTGTGCGTGTCAGGTCCTCCAATATTGCCTTTGGAAAATAAGCGCCTTCTAAATGCCTGGCATAATATGCGTCCATGATGAATATCCTGGCATGGTGGACTTTGAGATCTGCAAGTTCATCATGTGTGAGATCCCGATCAATGACCACATCAAAATCCACGTCGCTATAAGCATCCCAACCGCCGTGTGCGAAAGACCCACCCAGATAAATGCCCAGGCAATTCTCTTCTAAGACTCCACATAATCTATTTATGAGGATTTCCAGGATATGATTAAGTGTTCTATCTAGTGTCGGATAAAAATGAGACATCGATCCTCCTTGTTCACAGCTTTTCTTTCTCAAATAGCAGAAACATCCGCTGCCAGAATTTTTCCTGCATTTGGTAGGAAAACAATCTATAAGAATGTGAAAAACGATAAGCATTCAGCATTGATGTATTAATTATAAGGAATTTTTCATTCAAAAAGCAAACGACAAAATGGAAGTATGGCTCTCTAATAATTGAAAGACCGGCATTCCTTATCATCTCATCTGGAATTCATTTCCAACAAACAACTCCTTCCGAGTACAATAATATCCGGAGACAACATGCCCAAAGATACATTTAAAAACTTGCCAGAAGAAAAACGTCGAAAAATTTTGGATATTGCCATTGAAGAATTCGCAGCCCACCCATATAACGTCGCCTCGATATCAAAAATCGTTCGTAAGGCGGGTATAGCAAAAGGAAGCATCTATCAATATTTTGAGAATAAAAAAGAGCTCTACCGATATCTGGTTAAGATAAGTTCTGATGAAAAACTGAAGCTGACCAAAGACTTACCAACTCCCGACCACGCATCAGGTTTATTTGGCTACATGCGTTGGCAGTTCTTATCAGAAGTTTATTTTGAGATCCACCACCATGACATGGCACAAATTGCTTTTCGCGCCTTTGTTGAAGGGGACCCCTTTCCAGAAATGACGGAGGAATTAAGGCAAGGAGGGACCACCCTATTCTTTAAGCAGTTGGTTTCTCAAGGGATCATGCATGGTGAAGTATTACCGTGGGTCGATCCAGATGTAGCTGCCTTTATCATGGAAGGCGTCTTTTACCAATTTGGCAGATATTTTATTAAGCGGTTGTATCTAACCGAACAAGATTTCATTGATGGAAAAATTTACGATGATCCTGAAGCTCAACAGCTTCTAAGTAATTTAATGGATATATTGGAAGCTGGTATGAAACGAGACCCAGAGCAAAGAAGAGACCAATAAAATCTAAACTCAGGGACTCTGTGAAGATTTACAGCTATACAACCAAAACCCAACTTGATACAACAAGATAAAAAAAGACTGCTCCCCGTTCGGGAGCAGTTTTGGTTTATTTATTTCTACGACATTTGGCTGGCTAAGAAAACGAATTGAAAAAACTCAATTTTCTTAATTCAATACACGAAGCAAATCATCTACTTCGAAACTTTGGAACCTTTCTTCCCATTATGGTTGTTAAACTCTTGAAGATAACCTGTCTCAATCAGGTAATCAATAATCTCACGAGCGTTCTCTTTGGGAGTCTTTCCTACCGTAAGTGCGTTAACTTCTGGTTCGATGGGTTCTTCATAAGGGTCGTCGATCCCGGTGAAATTCTTGATCTCACCCGAACGAGCGCGGGCATATAAACCTTTTATATCACGGGCTTCGCACACCTCTAATGGTGTGTTGACGAATACTTCGATAAAATGTCCTTCCGGCAGCATCTTCCGTGCTTCCCGTCGTGCTTGACGATAAGGACTGATAGCGGCACACACAACGGTACCTTGATGCCTGGCTATCTCGCCTGCGACAAAACTGATCCGAAGAATGTTCGTGTCACGATCTTCTCTGCTGAATCCCAATCCCTTGGAAAGGTGCGTGCGTACAACGTCTCCATCCAGGACGGTGGGATTGCGGCCATATTCCTGCAGTATATTGGTCAAATGTTTGGCAATTGTGGACTTTCCAGCTCCACTCAAACCTGTGAACCAGATGCAAAAACCTTGTTTATTCCGGGGAGGATGAGTCTCCATTAATATTTGTGCAGATTCTTCCCGTGTAAACCAATCAGGTAGAGGAACACCCTTCGACAGGTAATCTTCACGCACCTGTGTCCCTGAGATCGTGAAAACTGTCGCACCTTCTGGAACCTTAGAGGCTAACTCATAACGATCCTCTTCTGGAAGGTAAACGACCAGTTCAAAGGGCACCATCTTAACGCCAACATCCTTCTCAACACGCTTGAGCAGTTCTTGTGCATCATAAGGACCATAAAAGGGCTTGCCCTGGCTATCTTTGCCTGGACCTGCGTGATCCCGGCCGACGATGAAATGATTGGCGCCATAGTTGCGCCGGATAATGGCATGCCAAACAGCCTCACGTGGACCGCCCATTCGCATCGCTAAAGGCAGCAGGCTCAGAAGCGTGTTATCGTCATAATAATTCTCAACCAAAGTCTTGTAAATGCGCACCCGGGTGTAGTGATCTACATCACCAGGTTTGGTCATACCAACCACAGGATGGATAAGCAAACTGCCACCTATTTTTTTGCTGGCTCGCTTGGTCAATTCCTCGTGTACACGGTGCATAGGATTTCGGGTTTGGAATGCGACCACATTGGCATTCCCCATCTCTTCAAGCCTGGCACGTGTTTCAGCTGGGGTCAGACGCAATTCAACAAAATCATCATAGGCAGGCAAATTTAGAACTTTCAATTCACCAGAAAGGCAGAGATCCCCCCATCCCACCATCTCTGATACAATCGGATGCTTGAGATCCAGCGTATCATAAACCTTCCGCGCTTCTTCCTTCCAGTGAAATCGGAAGATCTCTTCAACTCGCATCACAGCAACGATCTGGTTATGGACGTCCCGCAGTGTTACCCACTCAGCCTGCTCAGGCAAATCCTCTTTGTCGATTGTCAATGTTATCGGAATCGGCCAAACTGTTCCATCCGCTAAAGTCATCTCATCCAGTACGGAACGATAATCAGCCCGTCCCATGAAGCGATCCAGGGGAGAAAAGGCACCCACCGCCAACAGCTCAAGGTCGTGCGTTTGTCGTGGCGTTAACCGAACAGTTGGATAAGCTCCGGCCTTCTTAATTAATTCATCACGTTCATCGCCTTTTGCGACCAGATCCACAAGATGGCCGCCATATGGCGCGATTAACGTATTTTCCTTATCAGTCATTAATATACTTTCCCTTCATTATAAAATTGAACCGGTTTATTCTAGCACAAAAGTCAAGAAAATTAAAATCAGACTTCTATGATCTACTTATGAATACAATAACCTCACATTAATTAACCACTCAGATGCCTTCCATTTACGTGGTAAACAACTCCCGACTCATTCCAACCACCAAATTTAACCTATATGGTCCATAGAAAAGTCGTATTTAGTAAAACAGGAAGCCCATGATCCAAACATCACCAGAGTAGCTCCACAAATAATCGAATTTGCATGAGAATAATGATCAACCCAACAATTAAGTACATCACCTTTGTAGGGATTTTCGCGGTGAGATATGCAGCAATGGGTGCAGCGATTGCACCACCGATGATCAAACCGATCACAATCTCAAAAGGCATCACTCCAATACCTGCAATGAAAAACAAAGATTGGGCAAATGAAACAAAAAACTCTGCAATATTGACTGAACCAATGATCTTCCTTGGTTCTTCATCCTTTGAAAGAAGAGTAGATGTAACTATTGGCCCCCATCCGCCACCACCAATGGCATCAAAAAATCCCCCAAACCAACCCAGGATGACATAATGAATTTTCCTAAATTCGAATCCTTGTGTACGATTGAACGCTTTGATAAAAATGCGGACACCCATAATGAGTAAATATCCACCAATGATTGGCTGCAGCACATCACCGGAAACTTTAACCAACAAGTAAGCACCAGCAATGCCGCCTAACACACCGGGAATGATCAAATTTCTGATAATCCCCTTATGCACATTCTTGAATTTTAAATGGGAGAGACCTGAAATCAATGTCGTAAACACTTTTGAAACATGCACACTGGCACTTGCAGTCAATGGTGAAATGCCTATTGAAAGTAAGAGTGAGTTTGTTATAACACCATAAGCCATCCCCATACTGCCATCAATGATTTGAGCAAAAAAGCCAATCAAAGAATATAGCAAAAATGTATTCCAGGCGAAATCAACCATTCAATCTCCATAGACGTATTTTGCGTTCTTCTAAATTCAAAAGCCTTAGGTTACCTTAAATTAGGGAATTGTCAAACAAGGTGTTATTCGCTTGTCGGGTGCAGCGGGGGTTATTAGCTGGTCGAATATATCGAAGTAACTTCAGTAATCATTACGAAGGTCCTTATTCTTGAATGAGGGCAAGCACTTCAGGTAATAACATTTGAGATGTTGACATTGCTTCGTTGCCATTTATGATCGAATTCCCTTGCCAATCACCGAAATAACCACCTGCTTCTTTTAAGATAGGGGGGAAAGGAGCACAGTCCCATACGCTCATAATAGGGTCTAACATCAGCTCTGCTCTTCCTGTGGCAACAAGCAAGTGACCATAAGCATCTCCCCAACCAGCCCGATAATACGCAGCCTGCTTTATACGTTTCCAAGCTTCAGAACGATTATATTTTGAGAAGCTGGCAACATCGCTGAATACAACTACAGCCTGTTTCAAACTAGTAACATCAGAAACGAAAGCAGGGCGGCCATTCCACCAGCATCCTTCCCCAGACGCTGCGGCTAACAATTCATCCAATGCAGGGAAATATGCTACACCAACCTCGACGACTCCTTCGATCTCTAGACCAATCAGGACAGCATAGAGGGGCACTCCTCGTAGAAAGGACTTAGTCCCATCAATCGGATCAATAAACCAGCGGTGACTAGCATCCTTGTTCTCATTCTTACCATACTCCTCTCCCACAATAGCGTGGTGCGGGTATTGCTTCTCGATATGGGCACGAATGAGCTCTTCAGATTTACGGTCAGCAACTGTGACAGGGGTGTCATCTTCTTTATAGTCAGGTTGAATACCGGTTTGAAAATATCCAAGGGTAAGCTTGCCTGCTAAATAAGCCGTTTCGATAGCAAAACCCAGATAAGATCGGAGAGGATTGGTCATATATATTCCTTTGAGTTCATAAATGCGTTCTAAGCCAGCTAACGGGGTGATAAGCGAGATGTTTTCCCAATTATACCTTTCCTTGCATGATTACTCGTAGAAAATTCAATTTTTCGACGATTATGTCCATTCATGAAATATTGTAGGAGATATACCTAGGCAAAGCTGTCATAAAGCGAGAACACGGTCAATGAGCGACCGACATCATCAATCGTCCAACCTTCTGGCATTTGACAGGTGACCTGTACAATATCGCCTGGCACCACATCGAAGTAGTTATCACTGAAAACCACATCTGCATCATCCAGTGAAAGTTCAACCAAGCGAGCCAGATATTCTGTTTCCAATTCGATTATTACAATCCCTTCTTCGCCCTCGTGTAAGGTTGCCTGAAGGTTTGGTTTGACCAGTTGTACATGCTTATTACGCACGAACGTCGCCAGCTGGGTCATTAACACCAAATCATCCTTTATCAATTGCGCTACAAATACAGTTTCACGTTTTACCTGAAGGGAAAGTTGGCTAAAGGTTTTTTCAAACACCATTTTTGAAGATAATGGATCTATTGTCACGGGATTGATGCCTGAATCCAACACATCACCATCTAAACGCATCAGTCGCCAGCGAATCTCTCCCACCCATTCTTCCTGCAGGTCACTGGTCAGGTGCACTCTCATATTTGCCAGCGTTTCATCATCCTCGATTGATAACAATAAAGGGGCATAAAACCGCCGGCTGGCATAATGCAGGGCTTTCCATCGTTTGAAGTAATCCAGACTGGACCAAGAGGCCACAGGCCAGCAATCATTCAGCTGCCAATAGAGTGTTCCGCTAACCCGGTGCCGATTGCGGCGCCAATGTTCCACACCATAGCGAATGCCCTCTGACTGGAGCACCATTGTCACGTAAACCAAAGAGGGAAAATCAACCGGCATCATATAATGCATTGCCATTTGCCCCATGAAAAGTGCGCTTGCATAAGAACTCCGCTGGTGATGTTCGATCATGTAATCCGTCAGGTTCCAATGATCTTCACTTGCATAGGTACGGATCGTTTTTAGAGGCGGCAGCGATTGAAAGCCAAACTCACTCATAAAGCGAGGATATTGTTCGCGGTAAGCAGAAAAGGGTTTTGCGCCATGCCAAACTTCCCAATAATGCGCATCACCCTTACTGTTGCTGTTTGATTCAACAAAAGGTGTCCCTGATGTTGGTGAGCTGTACCAGTAAGGTGTATCCGGATCTAATTCAGATAGCCATTCTGGCAAGGTTCGATAAAAGAATCGTTTATAAGCCTCACAATAGTCATCATAATCCCCCTCAGACCACCCCCAAATTTCCCAACCCCAATCCATCTCATTATTGCCGCACCAAATAGCCAGGCTGGCTCTATGTCGAATCCGCTCGACATTATCAATCACCTCTTTATGAACGTTATCGATAAATACAGGATCATTGAATGGATAAATGCTGCAGGAGAAGATAAAATCCTGCCAAACCAGAATTCCATACTTGTCGCAAAGATCATAGAATTCATCACTTTCATAAAATCCCCCACCCCAAACGCGGATCATATTATGATGTGCCTTAGCAGCATCGCTCAACAACTGGTCCAGGTCTTCCAATGTGATGCGAGTCGGGAAAGAATCCGCCGGTATCCAGTTAGCTCCCTTAGCAAAAATCGGCACGCCATTGACGACGAATGTGAAACTCTCTCCATATTCATCTTCTTCTTGCCGCAATTCAAGCGTTCGCAAGCCAATCTGAAATTCTCTTGAATCCAGAATGGTTTCGTCCTCCAGTCTCAATGTGACCTTTGCATCGTAAAGCTCTTGCTCACCATAACCGTTTGGCCACCATAATTTCGGATTTAACATTTCAATGTCGACTGTTGTTGTATCTTCAAAGACCTTGCAGGTTGTTGCAAAGGTTTTACCTTTTGGATCGCGCAAGGTCAGGCAAAGTTGAAGCCCTGCCTGAGACCATTGCTGAACAGACACTTGTGCGGCGACATTGACGCTCCCGTCAAATAAGTGTTTCTGGCGTATTTGAACCGAGTCCAGCTTGGCCAATGAATAACCCACCAAACGTGCATCCTTCCATATCCCAATAGGTGGAAGCTTTGGACCCCAATCCCATCCCCACTGGCAAGGTGCTTTGCGCAAATACGGACCCCCTGGAATTGATTCTCCAGGTGATGGAAGCGGATCTGCTTCTTGAAGCAGTGTAACATAATTGACGGGCGAGCGGAACAAGAGCTCAATTTTATTTTCTCCTGGCTTCAAGAGGTTCTTAACTTCCCACGAATAGGAGCGGAAAGCGTTGCTCGTTTCCCCAAGCAGCGAATCATTCAACATAATTTTCGCCAATGTATCCAATCCATCAAAACACAGAACAACCCTGTCCTCACCCAGCAATTTGTCAGGCACTTGAATGACTCCCTCAAAAACCCAATCTGTTTCCGCCACCCAAGCAACTTTAAGCTCATTGTCTGCCACAAATGGGTCAGGGATGCGGCCAGCATTTAATAATGCAAGATGCACTTCACCAGGTACGGAAGAGGGGAACCATTCAGATCCTCCCACTGCCTTGATTCGCCATTTTCCTTCACCAAGCCGATAAGTTTTCATCGAGTTGCCATCCTCTCATGGATTAGATGATCTGGGGTCGCCTATTGCTTAATTTTAGCAAAGAAATTGTGTCGTGCAAAATCAGTTTATCCGAATCCCACTTTTCCACTCCTCAAAGTATCAAAAATAATATAGAATTGAGGAAAGTGATAAATTCGATCACTGGAAGGAGAATCACATGAGACCGCATTCATCCATTAAGTTCGTCCTTTTAGCCGCTCTGATGGTTTT
>JAYELT010000088.1:18846-35831 GCA_034717715.1 Chloroflexota bacterium
TCCGGGTCAAAATATGGGGGATGATTATATGCCGGGTGAGACCTACCCTACTCATTTTGATTTCAGCTTCTCAGCCTATGCGATTCTGGATCATTTCCATACTGCAAAAATTCTCATTTATCCTGTGGCTGATTTTAGGTCCATAAGTCCCTATGCCTCTGATATCATCGATAACTTACAACAAACTCTCATCTCCAAACCATCCGGCGGCGCGATGAGTGGCTTTCCTTTCCTCCCAATGTGGAACGCTGCCCAGCTATTTTCCGCCAAAGTCACATACTTTGATTTCAAAAGCGGCAGCGGTGTTCGCTTCCTGTCAATGTTCGGGCAGGATGTCTACCCGGTGGATAATCACAACACGTTTTACACTTATCAAGGCCTAACTTCAGACGGGCAGTTTTACATCAGTGCTGTCCTCCCCATTACCAATTTCGGTTTACCTGATGATGGCGCCACTGTCATGGGCGACTATATGACCTTCCATGAAAATTGGGATACCTATATCGCCGATACCATCACCTGGCTAAACGCCCAGGATCCGGCAAATTTCTTCCCGGATATCAATAAACTGGATACCATGATGGCTTCTTTTGAAATTAACCGGTGATTGATAACTGGTTAACAAGTAAATTCTAAGTCGAATCAGGAAACAATATGAAAAGTTTTCGTAAAGAATTGTGGTTCAAGGTTCCCACTCGCAGAGCTCTGATCAATATCACACCCCTGGTACGCGAAGCATTGAGTGAAAGCGGTATTCAAGAAGGTTTATGCCTTGTCAATGCCATGCATATCACTGCGTCGGTGTTTATCAATGATGATGAACTGGGGCTGCATCATGATTATGATAAGTGGTTAGAAGAGCTAGCGCCTCATGCACCCATCGATCAATACCAACACAACCGAACGGGTGAGGATAACGCTGATGCACATCTTAAACGTCAAATCATGGGCCGGGAAGTCGTTATCGCTGTCACCCAGGGACTGTTAGACTTTGGCCCATGGGAGCAGATCTTCTACGGTGAGTTTGATGGGCGCAGGAACAAGCGCGTATTGGTCAAGATCATTGGGGAATAAACAAGCGATAGAATGGATCGAATTATGTTATTCGATTTCATCTTCCCAATCAACAAATCCATCCGATCCCAATCGTGCCGGATTTTGTCGGTTTTTTTGCATCAAAGTATAGCCTAATGCGGCCAGCCCAATCATCCCTAAAATTCTACCTCTACGTCGTATAGGACGAATCCTGGCACGTATGAGGTGGCGCCTGGGGATGCTCATATGCCTGTGATAATGTCTCATGACTTGTCTCCTTTACTTTCAATAGTTACTCTGAGTTTATATCCTTAGATTTTCATCAACCTGATATTTTCTCAGGTTTTATAATACAACAGATCAATGTGGTCCAAATAAATTGAATTCCTACAGTATCGATCCATTGAACATTCAATAGTTACTATTCACCTTTCTCGACTAACTTCATCAATAAGGTAGAATCATTTTGAAAAGTTGAATCTGAGGTTATTAATGTTCCTTCCGACAACACAAGCAGAAGTCAACCGCCTTGGCTGGGATTGCCTTGACATCATCCTGATCACCGGCGACAGCTATATCGACAGCCCCTTTATGGGTGTCAGCGTGATCGGTAGCGTTCTGCAAAATGCGGGTTACAAGGTTGGTGTGATCGCACAACCAGATTACCAGTCTGGTGTTGACATCACGCGCCTGGGGGAACCGCGCCTTTTCTGGGGCGTAACAGCCGGAAGCATTGACTCAATGGTCGCCAACTATACCGCCACCGGGCGTCCACGGCGGTTGGATGATTACACGCCTGGTGGTCGCAACACCAAACGCCCCAACCGTGCTACTCTGGTCTACGCCAACCTGATCCGCCGGTATTTCAAAAACACCGTACCGATCGTTCTGGGTGGTGTTGAAGCCAGTCTGCGCCGAATTGCTCATTATGATTTCTGGTCAGATGCCATCCGCCGCTCAGTCCTATTTGATTCCAAAGCAGATTATTTACTGTACGGCATGGCAGAGGGTTCTGTGTTAGCGCTGGCGCAGGAATTAAGTAAGGGGAAAAAACCCACAAAAACTCGCGGATTATGCTTCATTGCTAAATCAATCCCACCTAATTTCCTGGAACTCCCCTCATTTGAGACTGTATCAGAAGATAAAGATGCCTTCACTGAGATGTTCCACACTTTCTACCATAACAACGCTCCCATGACCGCAAAAGGATTGGCCCAACGTCACGGTGATCGCTACCTGGTGCAGAATCCACCCTACCCTTACCTTACTCAAAAAGAATTGGACCAGGTCTATGATCTGGAATATGAACGTGAACAACACCCATATTATTCTCGCCAGGGCGAAGTCAAAGCTCTTGAGACGATTCGATTTTCAATTCCCACCCATCGTGGTTGTTATGGTGAATGCAACTTCTGTGCTATCGCGGTTCATGAGGGGCGCACAGTCCGCTGGCGAAGCGAAGGATCAATTTTAGCTGAAGCACAGAAGATCACACACCTGCCTGATTTCAAAGGCTTTATCTATGACCTTAGCGGACCTACCTCCAATATGTATGGCTTTGAGTGTCCGGTCAAGCTACACCGGGGTCCTTGTGAAGATAAAAGTTGTCTTTATCCAAAGATTTGCCCCACACTGCCTGTCGATCACCAAAACCAAATTGAGCTCTTGCGGAAAATACGCCAGATCAAGGGGATTAAAAAGGTTTTTGTCGGCTCAGGTCTGCGCTATGATTTGCTGTTATCGGATCGAGAACACGGAGAAACCTACTTAAAGGAATTGGTTGGGCATCACATCTCCGGGCAAATGAAGATTGCACCTGAACACGCGCAGCCAGAAGTCCTGGCGCGCATGCGAAAACCTGATCAAAGCCAACTGCTTGAATTCAAACAGCGCTTCGATGCAATGAACAAGAAGTTGGGAAAGAAACAATTCCTCAGCTATTACCTGATCGCTGCTTATCCTGGCTGTACCCTGTCAGATATGCAAGCACTCAAACGTTTTGCCAGCCACCATCTCGGTATCCTACCTGAGCAAGTGCAAGTTTTCACACCCACACCCTCCACTTACGCCAGTGTGATGTATCATACAGAAAAGGATCCCTTCACGGGTGAAAAGCTGTTTGTCGAGAAGAATCCGGCGGCAAAACAGCGGCAAAAAGAAACCATCACAGGCCATCACAGGCCGCCCAAACGCCACCGCAGTAAAACAGATCATCGAAACAAGAAAAAACACTAATTTTGATATGATTTACGGTGAGACTTTGCATAATATCAATCAGAACCTATGACTACACACCACCTGAACACACTCCCGATAACCGATTCCCTATCCAGACTTCAAATCTGGGCGAAAAATAACGCCCTAGATGTGACCTTCCGTCCCCCAGCGACACCTGACGCCCTTGCTAACTTCATCGAAATAAGTGGCTTGGTCCTGCCTGAAGATCTACAACGCGCATTACTTATAGCGGACGGGGAAACACGCAAATCAGCTGGGATGATTGGCAACTGGCGTATTATGCCCATTGCAGAAATACAGGCAGCCTGGGGATGGCTCACTCAGCTGGCTGAAAAGGGTGCGTTTGATGGGCAAAAGCCCAAACCTTCACCCTACATCCAAAATGTATGGTGGCACGCAGGATGGATCCCCATTGTTAGTAGCGATACAGGAGATTATTTTTGTGTTGACATTGATCCCCCCGAGCCATCACGCCACGGGCAGGTGCTGCTCTTTCTACAAAACCGACCAGAACGCTATCTGATCGCCGGAAGCCTACATGCCTGGCTTGATCGAATTGTTCAAGACCTGGAGGCAGGAATTTACGATTACGACCCGGAAATGGGCTTCAGCAATGAAGCCTTTATGTGGTCCGCCCTTGAAGGGAAACACCACTTCGATAATATTGAAGGGACACTGGTGGCAAGAAAATGACTGGTGCTCGTAAAACCCTGCACCTAATAAGTGAATCTGAGCTGGCTGGTTATCAGGTGCGCCAGCTTAGCAATTCCTGCAGTTTTCATGCGATTTCCGTTGCATTGCGCTTATTACTCAATGTCATCATCGACCCATTAGTGCTCTCAGAGGAAATAAATCGCCTGTGGTGGCGTGGACGTTTCATGCGTGTAGCTCCTGATTGGGCTGTGACGCCCCAGATGCAGGTCCGCATTGTGCGGTTCCTGGCAGACGAAATGAGTCTACCTGTGACTGCGACCTACCATCATGGAAACCCGGAAACATTGCCTGACCTGCTAAACGACCTCACCATCATTCCGCTCATCACATTGATCTGGTTATGGCGCCAGGCACCTCCTATCTACCTGGGGGAAACAACACAAAACTTCAATGGATCGAAAACTGCTGGTGGCCACACCATGATGCTCGCCGCCTATGACCCAGCTCATTGGGCAGAGGATCAGTTTCTCACACCATGGGGGTTCATCAACCCCTGGAAGGACCATGTCACTACACTATTCTGGTTATCAGATGCAGATTTTCAAAAAGCTTGGCATTTTTGGCTGCCATTTAATGGTTCAAACCCCCTTGTGTTAATTCAAAAAACAAGTTAGAAAGCGCATTAAAGCATCGCATTGGTTCCCTGAGCATCCAGCTTAAATCGCCATTTCCTATCCAGATTTTTTGGCATTGCAGGTAATCACATATCCTTTTCAACTGAACAGTGACCAATAAAAACCGGAGGCTTCTCCCCGAATAAGGGTCAAGTCTATTATGAGATATCAACGCCCTTTGTACGCTTAACGAATTCTTCTAACCTTTCATAATCTTCCGGCAAGTCCATATCCATCCCAAACCCTGCTTCAGGTATGATGACCCCTCGTGTCTTGATATCAAATGCTGCTGATAATGCCTTTTCCCCATCTTCTAGTGTAGCAATTCCCAACAAATATTTAATAATCATGAACCATGTACGTGGCCGCTGGGCGATGAACCGCAGGATCGGTCCCATCTGTATGTTCCCCACCTGCCGGTTGACCTGGCGACGTCGGGAACCCAACCCACTGATTATCTCCTGGCTCGTGCGAATCACTCGAGGGGTGAGGGCAAAAAGTTCACCTGGGAGTACATCACAATCTTGAAAATGCGCAACAACCCTTCCAGACTCAGGGAATTCAGCTTCAACCACTTCCTCTGTGACAAGTGATAGAATGAACTCACTATCCTCGCAAGTCATAAGCTTCTCGAAAAACGCATCAACCTCTTTCTGACGGATTCCCGGTGTATCACAAGAACTAATAACAATCATCTCTGGATTTTTACCAAAACTTTCAATGTAATCCAACCCATGTACAAGCTTACTGCCAAAATCAGATATTGTTTCAACCGGAACATAATGTACGGGGAACTCGAAGGCGGCATCCTCCTCACTCAGACCAATCAGGTATAAACCCGACACAAACGGTGAATCTTTTAACTCCTCAATCTGCCAATCGATCAACCTTTTACCCAGGAAAGGGAGCAGGGCTTTTGATTTATATTTTCCATCAGGATCGATGACTTCAAGCAGCCTACGTCTGCGGGGATCACTTCCACACATTACAAATACGGGATATTTGCGATGGCTCATTTGGGACATCTCTCACGCTCCTATTTCTTCTTCATTATCTCCAGTGAATTATGAAACTAGAGCTATTATAATCCCATAAAAAGAATTACGTGCCGCTCTAATCTTTTTAAGAATTCAAGAGTATAAAACGAAAGTTTTAGAGAAAACCTTTTCAATCGAGCCACTCCATACACATAAATGGATGATAAGAAGGATTAGTTCTATTTCCAAAGTACTACTCTCCATAGACTGACCTTCCTGCTATAATCCAAACACACCGATAACACCACTGGAGCGATTCATGTCTGACCTATCCATCCAGACTTTCTTACCCAACGCAAGAAAATACCTCCATCAAGCCCAATCTATCACAGTCCCAAATTAGAGATCTAACGTTGATTTCTCCCTGGAACTACTTGCACAGGCGAATACAATATGAATTACCTCGTCAAACAAGATCAAACAGCTTGGGTTCTGAGGGTCAATACTGGCTCACAAATCAACCTTTCGAGCACTGACTAGATCACTTATGAATTCAAGACCCTAAAATTATTAGAGCCTGCTGGAGTCACGCCTGTGCCATATTTTCTTGATAATTCCATGAAAATGTCGCCTTATGGCATTCTCGGAATGGCATACATTGAAAGGGAACCCCTTAACTATCGGGGTGATCTGGGGGAAGGAACTTTCAGGGTTTGGAGAGGAATTATCGCATCCAGATTTTGATTGGAATGGAATACCCGGTGAGGATTGGGATTATCGATTTTACTAAAGTTGGACAAAATAAAATCGGGGCGCTTGACCCCAATGATAGAAAAACAGGTTAATTATTTTTGATCTTGATTAAAGCGAGTTCTCTAATTTTTCAACACCGGCCTGCATACGATTCAGGGTTTCTTCCCTTCCCAAAACTTCCGCCAAGGCAGTCGCCCCACCAGGTGTTGCTGGGATGCCGGAAAGGGCTGTTCGAATCGGCCACATGACCGTTCCCGTTTTATAGCCAAATTCTTTCGCAAAAGCCTTCAATGCTATAAATAGATGGTCATTATCCCAGGTCTTAAGGGCTTCCAAAAGCGATTTGGTGTCTTTGAGGATCTTTAGGCTGATCTCAGGATCACATTTTGATTTTTTATGTCGATACAATTCAACATCGTAATCTGGCACTGCAGCAAAGAAAGCTACCATGTCAGGAATATCCGAAAATCTTTCCGTTCGAACCTGTAAGAGTTCGCTGATTTTTCGGGTATTGTAAGTCATCAACGCCGCAGGGTAATACGGCTCAGCCAGGGCGTGGAAAGCATCCTGTGAGAGTGCACGGACATGTTCACCGTTTAACCATTTAAGCTTATCAAATGAGAACGCCGCGCTTGACTTGCTGATCCGATTAATACTAAAAACATCCTCAAGCTCAGACAGGGTGAAAAATTCCTGGTCATTCCCCGGGCTCCAGCCAAGAAGTGCGATATAGTTGATAATTGCATCAGGGAGGTATCCCATACTGACTAGGTCTTCGAAAGAGGGATCTCCCAGCCGCTTGCTAAACTTGGTCCCATCTTCTTTGATGATCAACGGTAGGTGAATATATTCTGGAATCTCCCAGCCAAAGCTTCTATAAAGTAAGTTGTATTTGGGAGTAGATGAAAGGTATTCCTGGCCGCGCATTACATGTGTGATGCTCATTAAATGGTCATCTACAACATTCGCAAAATTATATGTAGGAAAGCCATCTGATTTGAGTAAAACCTGATCATCCAGCTGTGAATTCTCAACGGTGATCTCACCATAAACCGCGTCCGTGAAGGTCACACTACCTTCTTCGGGGATTCGCTGCCTGATCACAAAAGATTCTCCCGCAGCCCTTTTCCCGGAGATCTCCTCCTGGGTTAGAAAGCGGCAGGGATCCCGCCGGTTGGGGTTTTCACCATCTTCAATTTGATCTTCCTTTTTACAGAAGCAGCGATATGCTGCACCTAAAGCTAAAAGCTTCTGTGCGTGTTCCTTGTAAGTTGACAGACGCTGTGATTGGATGTATGGCCCATAGCCGCCATCTTTGCCTGGACCTTCATCAAATTCCAAACCAGCCATCTCCAGGCTCTTATAGATCGCTGCTACGGATTCAGGGATATTCCGTTCCTGGTCGGTGTCTTCGATCCTCAAGACAAAAACGCCCCCATGCCGGCGTGCAGTCAAATAGGCATACAGCGCTGTACGCAGGTTACCAATGTGCATATATCCAGTTGGGCTTGGAGCAAAGCGTGTTCTTACCATAAACCTTCGTACCTTTCAAATAACAGTCTTATCCAAAATCCTACCACAAAATGGCTTTCCAAAATTTCTTCGTATGCCTGAAATTCAAGGCTGGGTTATCATAAAATAGTCCCATGAAGGAATTCACAATTGAGCTTATCTTTTTTCATGCTGCTCCTGACCATGGGAATTGGTCATTGGTTGGGAATAACTTCCTTTAGAAAAAGTATGTATCATTCTGTAAATCCGTAAACTCGAGAATCACCCAGATGTTGTGCCATATCGTTCATCACCACTAATTACTCCAGCAGCGTCTGCGGAACAATATAAATCCTAATATCCCCTTTTTCAAAGCCTGCTTGGAGATGCTGCTCAAATTTCAAAGGAATAAAAGCATAGGTACTCATTTCCAAGGAGCCAATATAGATATAACGAATGTCATATCGCTGAATGATCTCCAGGGCTGTGAGCCAGTTATGAGTCTCATACAAAACGCGGATATCAGACTCACGGCTGCCAACCTCCTCATAACCACCCCGCCACTGGCCTTCATGGCCTGGCCAACCCAAAACCGTTGGCTGTCCGGATAAAGTTGAAACACGAGCATAGCCGGAATATTGACCACCCACTGCCTCAACTACCACACCATTGGCAGCCTGAGACAACCATGCAATCGCTTCCGCTTCCAAAGGCTGCTGCTGGGTAAGATAATCGCCGGCGTCAAGGGTAAAGCCCCGTGAGGGACTAAAACCATTCGTCTTGCTCGGGAAAGCTAAAATGGGATAAACCAAGCCAAAAATGATAAACACAGATAATATGATTTTGGATATCCAGGTACTTTTTTTCAGCACCACAACTGCCGCAAATGCTGCCCCCAATGACCACAACATCCAGGCCTGGTAATAGAATTTAAAGATCGTGTTCATTCTTGCACTAAAGTTATCCTGCAGATACACAAATTCCGGTGCCAAGACCATCAACCCACCAAGAACGATCAATAATAGCACAAAAGGAATCGATCCTTTCTCACTCGCTGTGTTGTTTTGAGGGTTTGTTAACCCTAACAAATAAGATAAACCCACCACAAGCAGAGCTGTCAAAGTCAGCAAGCTGACACCATATCGTAAGCGGTGAAGTAATGCAGAGGGCAGCAACCCCAAAAAGGTTGTTCCTCCCTGTGAAGCGATCACTTGCTGACCAGGTTGAGTTTGGCTAAGCCCGTATCCAATTCCAAGCGATAATAACAGCAGGGCAACTAATAAAAAAAAGACAATCAAAACGCTGCTTTTCCATTCAGCAGGAGAATGTTTATGCTTTAAATGGATCAGGAAGAGAAAAAGGGGAATGAATAATGTGCCAAACATCAGCCATAAATACAACCCACGGGTCGGATATATCATATTAGGTAAGATGCCACCTGCCTGTGATTGCAAACCGATAAAGAAGGGTGCATATAACAATAAAGAGACGATCCCCAAGGGGATAGCAAACCACAGCAGTTCAATGAGGCGGTTCCAATGCCAGCCTTGTTTACTTAATCGTTGTAGAAAATAGGCACTCACAATTAACCCAAAATAAACCGGCAGATCCCAGGTGTTCAGAAATGCAATCCCCCCCAGTGTGATCGCAAGGATAAAGAACATATCAAGGCGATAAGGAAAACCCAGGCCCGAATTACTTTCATCCTTTTCCATCCCCCCCCAGAAAACTTGTATTGCGAGCCCAACCACCAGCATGACAAAAGGCATAACCAGCACATGTGGGTGCAAATCTCCCAGTAAAAAAGAGAAAGCCGGGAATTCATCAATCGGAGAGAGACCGCTGATATTTCCCAAAAGATCAATATCTTGTATCACTCTTGAGGCCTGCCACCACCACCAAAACCTTTGGGGAATTAAGGATAAAGGTTGGGAGGGTGAATTTCGCAGACTATCAATATTCACCCACTGCCAAAAACGCGAGGTGCCAGACTCCATGTCCCAACCCAAACCCGCCTGGTGCAGAATCTCGAGAACGCCTTCTAAATTACTAACCATCAGCAAAAACAATGGTCCAAATAACGCCCAAGATAGGCTCTCAAATGAACCATGAAATTGCTTGCGATAAGTTCTTAACAAATTATACAATATCCCATAGGAGCCAACCGCGCTCATGGCGAAAGTGGACACCAGCATCAAATTAAATGCGATGCCACCGCTGGTGAAGGTCACCTTTGCTAACATACCCGTCAGGATGTAACCAAAATGATAATAGGAAATGGCGTATCCGGAAAGCCATGGGTCATGAGGAGGAAATCTTTCTGAATTCAAGATGGCATTGATGAATGCCAATTCCATCGGTTTTTCCGTCCCAGTAGCAGATGGGTCTGAAGCTCGAACAAGAGTCATAAAAGCAAAAGATACTGTGAATACCATCTCACTGATCAGGATCAACCGAAGGTTCGCCTTTAGCCAATCCGATATCTCCTGCCTCTTTTTCCACCCAAACCAGAAACTGATTAAGATAAGTAAAACCAGGACTAGCAGAATACTTCCCGGCTTGTTCTGAAGCACTCCCAGGGAACCCAGCAGCCAATAACAAAATCCCCAGAGAAGCAAGCCAAGAATACGGCTGAGGGTATACCCACGATCAGGCAATTTGGAAAGAAGACTGAAAGAAATGGGAAATGTCGCCCAACCCAGGACCATGATGCTAAAATACCACAGAAGCAATCGCAATATCATAAGATTCCTTTTAACTTACAGGACGAAAATATCAATAGCTGATCACAGCACTCGCCTTGTGTTGCTTTAATTATATCAATAACAATCAAAAATCCTTCCACCCTGGCACAAAGAATGCAAACTCTTTCAGGGGTATAATCCTTCATTAATCGAACAATCAAGCGTTTAAACCCGTCTAATGAGTGCAAAAAATATTAACTACCAGCAGGAAATTTGATGCAAGAATATACCTCATCATCACAGCAAGTAGTTGCACCAAGAAATAATAAGCGTAATCAAACACATCGAGCCGCCATTTTGGTGAGTTTAGGAGCGCTTATGATCACCCTTCCTATGGTATTAGTAAGTTCAGTAATTGTTTACTTTCAGGTACTGCGCCTAAATCTGCCCGGGGTTGCCATTTATGATCAGGATGTAGGATGGAGAACCCAGGAGGAGACCGCCGCATTGATCGACGAGATATGGAATCAGGACCGACAAGTGATTCTTGTCTCTTCTAAAAATACGAAAACAACTTTCAGGTTTTCATCTAAGGACCTTGGATATTGGATTGATTCAGCAGCAACAGCCAAAGCAGCATATGATATTGGAAGAACAGCTGATCCCTTTTCTGATGTGCAAGGTGCTCTGAAGGGTGAAAAGCGAGTGATCCTACCTGTGCTTTATTTTGATGAAACAGCTGCAATCAGGGCGCTTGAAACACTAGCAGAAGATCTGACGATACCAGCAAAGGACGCCAGTATCTCTTATCAAAGTAATTCTTGGGTTGCTTTGCCAGGGGTCAATGGTCAGACACTGGATATTGAAACCACGCTCAAACTCCTTCATGAAAATGCATTCATGAACCTCATAACGCAATCCGCAACACTCCAGATGAAATCTCTTTCACCAGTTATAAGCAATCTCAATTTTGTCTTAGATGACATTGACACAGTTCTATCACAAGAACTAACCTCCTCAGCATATGACCCGATCACCGACGGGCATTTTAGCTGGTCAGTCCCAATTGAAACCAAACGATCCTGGGTGATTGCCAATCCAAATACCTTTGAAGTGCATTTATCCTATAACCCCCAGGATGTTGAGAATGTGTTCAAAATGTGGGAAGCGGAATTGGGTGAAAGGCGTTCCTTATCAGATCTTCCAGATTGGGATGCAATCATCGCTATGTGGCAAAAAGGTCAAAACGTTCACGCTACAATCTACCATTCTCCAACGATATACAATGTTGAACCCGGGGAAAGTTTATGGGGAATTTCACTCAAGCTGGGCATCCCAATGTGGTACATCATAGATGCAAATCCAGGATTGACGACTGATAATCTCAAAGGGGGGATGAACCTGACGATCCCTTCAAAAAACATCCTTTTGCCATTACCGGTCGTTCCCAATAAACGCATTAAGATTAATATCAGTGAACAGCAGATGCAAGTATTGGAGAATAGCCAAATCAGAAACACTTATCCAGTCAGTACTGGTGTCTCTGATTCGCCCACGATGACTGGAACCTTCCAAATCCAGACTCATGAAATCAATGCTTATGCATCTAATTGGGATTTATATATGCCCCACTTTATGGGGATATACGAAGCCTGGCCAGATTTCATGAATGGTATTCACGGCCTGCCGCTTCTGTCAAATGGACATCGCTTGTGGGCCAGCACCCTTGGGACGCCTGCCTCATATGGTTGTATCATCCTGGACCTTGAGGCAGCTGAAGACCTTTATAATTGGGCAGATGCTGGGGTTGTGGTTGAAATTATCAACTGATCAAAATCCTTTCGCATATAACAGCATCACACCTTTCACCAATCCTAAATCCCATTCTGGAATATAACTTGCATTAAATCACGTAGATAATAACTGTTCGTTTTAATGGATTATAAGGCTCATGGGATTCGATTTTTCAGTCATATTTAACGCTTTAGCCCAATCGCCCGGCAACCTGATCTTTTTTCTGGTTGTTAGCCTACCTCTGATCCTGATCCTTATCCTCGCCTTGACCATGCTTAGCAAGATTGAAAACCGAGCAATTGTGCATCATGTTTTGACCGGTTGTGGAATTCTACTGATCCTTCAAAGCATCATTTACATCAGCAGTTTTTTCTCTCCCAATAACCTGACAAACTCAACACTGCCATTCACCATCATTGAGTGCCTTACTGGAACCTTGATGATCACATGGATAACATGGACATTTCTTTCAGAGAGAGTCCAATTCCACTTTACTGGATTGAATATATTGCTTTCTTTAGTGTTGGCTCTTGCAGGTGTTGGTTCTATTTTCTGGATAATTCTTCTTCCGGAAGCCCTTCCTTTTGACGTTTTTAGATTGCTGATATTTTGGCAAAGTGGTTCCCTGATATTGACCTTGATTGGGCTGACCCTGATCCTGAAAACTCGACCTCAGCAATGGATTGTGGCTGCTGCTATCCTTGTTGTGCTTGCTGCTGGTTATGCTTTGCAGTTAGTCTTTCAGGACTCAAAATCCTACCAAATGGGTGCTGTTCGATTGGCTCAGATGCTGAGCCTCCCATGGATGCTCTCCCTCGTTCATCGGTTTGGGAAAAAATTTAATAATTCTGTAAAAAATGGTCCTTTACAACAACCTAAGAAGGATAAGCATGTTGATATCAAACCGACCCTGGTAGACCAGTTGTTGAAAATTTCCTTACAGGAAACACCTGAAAACAAATACAAAGCCGCTGCTCGTGCCATCAGCTTTAGTGTTGTAGCAGATATGTGTTACCTTGCGAAAATTGCCGATGAAACGGGAAGGATTCAACTCCTTGCGGGATATGACTTGATTCGGGAGAGATTTTTACCCATAGCGACCTTGACGAGGGATGGATTACAGCATATTATGGATGCTTGGCAAGAGAATAAGAGTCTGTTGCTTTCGCGAAATGATTCTGAAATTCAAGATGTATCCACCCTAACTTCACTGCTGAGGCATCACAGTATAGGCAACCTGCTTGCTTATCCACTTTCTTTTATTGATGGTCACCTGGCTGGCGGCCTTATCTTACTTTCGCCTTATACAAATAAACCTTGGGGTAAAGATACAGTCAAACTCTTTGATGAAATCAAAGGAACATTAAGTGAGGTTATTTATTGTCAAAGCCCCAGCGAAAGATTAAAAGCCGAATTGGATCAATCAAAAAATGACAAAATTCGCCTTCAAGAAGATAAGAAAACCTTAACACAGATTCTTATAGAAAAACAATTAGAGATAAACGAAAAGGAAGCGTCAATTAAGCAGCTCAAAGCAAGATTACAGATAGAAAAGATAACAACGGTCAGGCAAATTGAGCAGCTTCAAAAAGAAATCAATGAACTCATCACCCAAGCGGCCGAATTTGAGCTTAATGCGTCAAAATGTCAGGATTTACATAAGGAAATTGATCGATTATCGAAAGAAAAAGGTCAACTTCAAAAAGAATTAATGCTTGCAAACACCAGGATCAAAGAACTGGAAACCAAATCTGAACATATTGGTCCAATCCAGCTATCAAATAAAACAAAAATAATCAGCCTGGATGCAATCGCTGCGAATATCAAACTGCAGAAAGCTGCAGAAATTCAACAAAGGCATCTGAATTTAGAAATCATCAACCCAGATAGCCGTCAGATGATCAAGACAGACCCTGAAATGCTTCACACCATCTTAATTAGATTAATGGAAAACGCCATTGAAGCTTCAGAAGTAGGTGGCAAGATCCAAATGAGTCAAAAACTTTCCTTAGCAACAGGGATGCTGATCCTTGAAATAACAGATTTTGGTGAAGGTCTTTCGCAAACAGAAAAACGTGCTCTATTCAACGCAGATCGTGAAGAAATGCCTGGCATCGGGAGTTACAAATCCATTCGGGACGCAATCAGCGCTATCCGACTGCTCAAAGGTAAGATCTGGTTGAAAAGTAAGAAAAAAGAGTTTACGACGTTCCGCGTCCAGGTGCCTGTCCGGATTATCGATTAAGAATCCATCATGGGCTATAATAGAATCAACAAAGCGAGACATTAAAAATAGAAAAACATTGGTATTAGGTGCATATTATGAGTAAAAGGCGATCAACAAAAACAACCAAACAGGACAGACAACGACCAAAGATCTACGAAGTGTTTACCGTGATGGTATTTTTTGTTTTAATTTGCCTTTTGGGATTCATATTTACTAAAGGATTGGCATCTGGTAATAATTTAAGTGCTGCGCAAGCATATGCCTTGCAAACACAAAAGGTCCTCAACGCAACACCAACGTTAACACCTTTTCAACCAGTCGGGGATCCCGTTAACGCATATACGAATCCTGAAACAACACCATTTTCAACACCCGACCCGGATAACATCACTGAAATTACCCCAACCTCAACCCTTAAGCGATTGACCAAACCTAAAGGACAGGTGAATATCCTGTTATTAGGATCTGATGTTAGACCTAATGAAGGCGGCTTTCGCACAGATATTATTGTGTGGGTATCTTTAAATCCGAAAGATGGTTTTGTGAGCGCCATATCTTTTCCACGAGACCTTTTCGTGAACATTCCCGGCATGGGGGAGAATCGCATCAACGTAGTTTTCCCTTATGGCGGATTTGACCTCCTGGCCGATACATTTGAAATAAACTTTGGCGTGAGACCTGATAAATACATCCTGGTCGATTTTACCGGATTCAAAGCCGTGATCAACAACCTGGGTGGGATTGATGTACAAACCAAACAAAACCTGACCGATAGCTGTGATAAGTCCATTAATGCAAGTGGCGTTTGCAGTGCAGGACCGGGTCTCGTACACATGAATGGGGATCTCGCCTTGTGGTATGCACGGTCGCGCTACTCTACCAATGATATTGACCGAGCTCGGCGAGCGCAGGAGGTCATTGAGGCGATATTTAACCGATTAATGAGGCTGGATGTGATATTACGAGTCTCAGATTTGTATAGCGCTTACACCACTTATGTTCAGACGGATATTGGCTTGAGCAATGTCATCCCCCTCCTGCCTTTAGCCAGCAAGATCAATGAAAACAAGGATATCCGAAATTACGTTGTTGGCTACGATCTAGCATATGACTGGATAACCTGGCAAGGTGCTCAGGTACTGATCCCTGATATTGATGGGATCCGGGAATTGATGATTGAAGCACTAACACTGCAATAGTGGGAATTGACAAGACCGGCAGTTTAATCTAAACTATGTTTATCAACTGACTACACGAATTATCGTCTTGCGAGGGTTTATGACAAACCAACCGACTGAAAACACATTTACACCTGCCCATTTATCTCAGAGCACGCTTCTACAACCTGCTATCCAGACCTGGAAGATCTTCCTGAATGACCAGGGGCGTTCCCAGCACACCATTAAAGCTTTCATTGCAGATCTTAATCTGCTGGACACATTTCTGGCTCCCGATACCACTCTCGGCGAGATAAAATTGCAGGACTTAGAAAATTTTTCCAACTGGCTGGAAAATGAACGCGGTGTACCCTGCAGTCCAAAAAGCCTGGCAAGGCGGATCACATCCGTCAAGAGTTTCTTTCGGTGGCTGCAAAATGGTGGTGTACTCCTGATTAATCCTGCTGATAAACTCGTTCAGCGGTCTGTCACCAGTCCACTTCCAAAGGTGATGACGCAAACTGAAGTAAACGATGCACTGGAAAAAGCTGCTGCTTTCCGTAAGGCAGAGCAGGCAGATGCTCGCCCGTATACGTTGTTGAAGCTTTTATTGGAGACTGGGATTAAAAAAGGCGAATGTCATAACATCGGGCTTAACCACCTTTCCTTGGAAGACCCGGAAAATGCCTATATCTTCATTCGTTATACCAATCCGCGTTATCGGTATAAAGAGCGGAAAATCCCCATTTCCAAAGAATGGATCGAAGCATTTAATGAATATGTCAGCCAGTACGAACCCGAAGAGCGGCTTTTCCCCTGGACTGCTCGCCGCCTGGAATACATCCTGGAAGACATCACAGAAGCTGCCGGTTTTGACAAACGGATTTCCTTCGATATGTGCCGATGGACGAGTGTCTTAATCGACCTGATTGATGGCTGTGAACAGGATAAAGTCCGTCAAAAACTCGGTATATCAAAAATCCAATTCCGGGAAGTTCAACGAAAATTACGAACGCTTGCCCTTCAACAAGGTATTAATCTTCTGCAAGATCCACCGTCGGGCAAATAACAGCGCACAAAGTCCAGGACTAATAAATCGTTTGTATCAAATTTAAGCAGGGGTTAATTCCCGCCTCTGACCAAACGCAGCCGCATGATACGCTGCGTTTTTACGTTGACCTTATAAGCTTCCGAAGGTCGCAAACCGCACACCCATGCGATCTCTTTCCCTGAACAGACCAGCGGCCAAACATCACGAATATGCTCAGGGACCTTCTCATTGATGAAAAAATCCTGCAATT
>JAYELT010000089.1:0-12108 GCA_034717715.1 Chloroflexota bacterium
ATTCAAGCTTTGCAATGGCAACTGAGAGAATCTCGACCGGCCTGCCTTTTGTATCCATCCAGGCGGCTACCTCAACAAAATCTTGGTTGACAAGGTCTGCTACGGTGTTGAGCATATGCGCACCCGTGTCGAAGATGAAGCCGCCGCCGGAGAGTGCGGGTTGTTGACGCCAGGTGCCAGCGGTATTCGGTCCCCAATTTTGCCAAACTGTGGCGCTGACGGATAGCAAATTACCATACTTCTTCTCTTTAATATGACCCGAAGCCAGACGAACCAAAGGGGAAAGGCTTCCCTGGAAGGCGATCACCAATGATTTACCCGTGCGATCACGGGTGTCGATCAGGTTGATCGCTTCTTTGGTATTGATCACCATGGGCTTTTCCAGGAGGACATCCAACTCAGCTTCAAGTGCAGCGATGGTATGGTCATGGTGCATCGCGTGCGGTGTCGCAATCAGAACGGCGTCTAAATTAAAAGTCTCTAAAAATTTATTGAGGTTTGGTTCATTGGGAGGTGTTTGAACACCGAAAGACTCAAATACATCTGTCACGTTATTGATGGCTTCTTTGGAAGGATCGCATAGAGCCACAATCTCGGTGTTTTTGCTCCGGAACATTTTACGAATGTGGTAGTGACTCATCCCACCGCATCCGATGATGCCGGTACGAACTGTTTTTTTGGACATATCACTCCTCAGAATATCAATCCACTTGTTTAGATTACTCCCTCATTTTACACTAGCTTTAAGAATGTTTAATTATTTTCAGGTTTATCTGGTTTAAAGAACTGCTGTAATGGTTGGTAAAGGGTCGGTATGCGGAGGATGAATAAAAGTAAAAGGATTCCCCAAGCGATGAGCGGCGAACTTCAGGAACCTTAAACACATTATGTATCGGGGTGCAGGCCAGGGATAGCAGCAGGGTGATCACCGCAGCGCGTCTCGTACGTTGAAGGACTGTTTTAACTCGGTTAAAACCCAGATTACCTCTCAGAGCGACCAGGCCAAGCAACAGCAAGGGGAGGGAACTACTTAAGTGAATAATAATTTTCAGCCACTGATTTTGCTTGACAGTTTCCTTATTATTTTCCATCTATCACTCTCATCCAGAGATGTTTTCCCTTCTAGAAATGGACTTCCTCGAGTAATTGATTTAATGGGAATCTCAACCATGGGATGACCATGGACCACCCCTCGAAACAGCGCATACGATAAATACGCTCCTCCTGGTCGAAATTCACCAGGATGTCTTTGAGTGCATAAGTTCGTGGATTTTTCACCAGGCCGCTAACCTCGATGGGCCATGGTTCGGTTATAAAATCCTGGGCACGCTCATCTACTGTTTCTTTATTGGTTGTAAACTCGTAAAAATTGCAATAGTCCGTGACAGCTTCGTATAGCGTCAGTGGATTGCCCATTTCATCATCTTACCTTGAAGTTCACTGTAAATTTTCCTGAATTCAAATAGCCTGGAACAGTATAATCTAAGAGGTCCGAGCTTTTTGATGGGAGAAACCCTATCATTTCTTCGGTAGGTTGAAGATGAATGATATTCATCTAAACCATACCTTTTTTATCGGAATTGGTATAATTGTGTATAGGGTGACCACTTCCCCCCTACCAGATGTTATAATGAGCTTACTTTAAAAGGAACCTTACTAGACCGTAAACGATATGTTATTTAACCTCACACTGCCCACCCTGATATCCAGAATAATAACCTTGCTGTTGGCTTTCACCTTTCATGAATTTGCTCACGCTGCCACAGCAACTGCTCTGGGTGATATGACAGCCAAGAACAGCGGTCGACTGACGTTGAATCCTTTAGCCCACCTGGATGTGATGGGTACGATCACACTTCTGTTTGCAGGTTTTGGGTGGGCAAAGCCTGTACCTGTCAATCCTTATGCCGTCCGACGGAAAACACGGGCAGGGATGATGCTTGTATCCTTGGCTGGCCCGGTCACGAATTTAGTTTTAGGAATTTTGGCAGCTTTACCGTTGCGTTTTGGCTGGGTCCCGCTGCGTTTCAGCAGCAGCGCTTTTCTGCCTTCTTGGGGAGAATTTTTGCTCGAATTTCTCTCGATCAACTTGGCCCTATTTTTATTCAACTTGATACCCCTGGCCCCTTTGGATGGCGAAAAGGTGATCACCTACTTCCTGCCAGATGACTGGGTGGATTTCTATGATCGTATCCGCCCGTACAGTCCTTTTATTCTGCTGGTGATTTTGTTTGTCTTACCAATGTTCGGTCTGGATCTGATCAACATTATCATCCGTAGACCGCTGAATTCACTGGTGATGTTCCTGCTTGGGAGGGGATGAGTATTCAATTGTATTTTTTGGGAAGGCTGCACAGGAAATTCTGATAGATGGCTTTTTATTGCTACATGGTACGCTGCGCCAACGATGCCTTTTACACAGGGTGGACAACTGATCCCTTTCGGCGTTTAAAGGAACACAATGCCGGGCGTGGTGCACGCTACACGAAAATGCATGGTCCTGTGGCATTGGTCTATGTGGAAGAAGTGAGCGGTCACAGCGAAGCTTTGAAGCGGGAAGCACAAATTAAGGCTTACACTCATGCTCGAAAGGAAGCCCTGGCAAATTTGAAACTTATGCCCGAGGCCTTTCGCGCAGACACTTAATTTATCCCTAGATAGCTCACTTAGGATTTTTGGTCTTGAAGGGGAAAGGTTATTTTAGCCGAGATGATGTAAAGAGCAGCAGTGCGATCCCGAAAATACTAACCGCAACCAATCCAATTCCCAGCCAAAGGGATTCCCCGCTGAAGATATTATTCAGGAAACTATTTCGCTCTTTGGGGATTTCTGTTGGCGTGCTGACAGGTGTTGTTGATTTGTTTGGCAATGTTTTCGTGAGGGTTTGCGTTGAGGTGGGCTCCTGGGTGGCTTCCGGGGTACTTGTGAACTCAGGAGTATCTTGGATTTCAATCGTGGCTGGGAAAATGAGCAGCTCCTGGTCGGGATAGATCGGTGAGTCTTCAGTAAGGTTGTTTTGTGCCAAAAGGTCTGCCATGGGGACATCATACGCATCGGCAATTGCCCACAGGGATTGCCCATATTGGACAATGTGTGTTACTGAACCATCCGGTTTTGGGGTAGATGTGGTGACGGGCTGGATGATTGGTTCTGTAGTGCTGGTTGGTCCACTCGGTGTGACTGTCTCGCTACTCGGTGTCGCAGTTGATTGAACCGGCGCACTACCGCTGACGTGTCCAAAATTCACGACATAGATTGTCATGCCCTGCCCGTCCAGGGAGACGCCTGCTCCAAACTCGTTATGCCAGGTTGTCAGCATATTGCCCATGTGGGCTTCGTCATCCCACATGACATAGATACAATCAGAGACGGTCAATCCATAACCGCGCGCCCAATTTTCGGTCACATAGATCGCAGCACCTTCACCATAGCCAACCGCAAGCGCTCTGTCATAGGCTGTACTGCCCCCCTCACCGGTGTGCCCCCCTGGATTTCCAGCCGCGATCCAGTTGGCATGGTTTTGCGCCGATTGCATCAAATAACTGTTGACAGCCAGCGGATAAAGGCCGTTCGCTGCTCGCAGCTGATTAATCTGCTCATGCATCTCCCCTGGCGTCCCAGCTTGAGCCCGGACGGGAACGGGCGTAGTGAAGAAAAAGCCCAACAGGCTCATCACGGAAAGGATTATAAGGATGGTATTTTTACTTCGACTGCCCATAGGGATGATCAATACACCAGATAGGGTTCTTTTCAAGAAGATCGATATTGATTATGAGATTAATTGGCTGGATTCTACTCAAGAATCCAGAATTATTCAAATCTTGCCAGGACCTCACAAGTGATATTTAACTTCAAATGGCTGGAATGGCTTGGCTATGGATGCACTTTGATCCTATTCCCGGGGATGACTTCTCCAACGACCCAGGCAGACTGATTGATCCGTTTGGCTTCAGCCATGAAAGCATTGATATTCTTTTCGGGTACTCCCAACAGCAGTCCACCGCTGGTTTGTGAGCCGAAGAGCAGCATCTAGTTTTCCTCTGGGATGGTTGGATCGAAGTTAATAAAATTGCTGTAGTAAAGCTTATTGTCTGCCGCGCTGCCAGGGAAGCGCCAGGCTTGTGCATGCTTTTTTGCACAGGAAATGAAGGAGATATCTGCGAATGTGAGACGCAAGCCAAAACTAGCACCAAGGGCCATCTCCCAGGCGTGTCCTAAAAAACCGAATCCAGTGATATCTGTCGCCGCATGCAACTCGAATGTTTTGGCAAGGTCGGCAGCTCCTTTGTTTAACTGCTTCATCCAGGTGACCACTTCTTGCACATCCACAGAAGAGGCTTTCTCTTGCTTGAGGGCTGTGGTCATCACGCCAAACCCAAGCGGCTTGGTCAGTACCAGTCGATCGCCAGGTTGTAAGCCGTCTTTGCGAAGCAGCTCGTTTTCATCCGCGAAGCCCAGTCCAACCATCCCCCAAACGCCAAACGGCGGCATCATCGGGTGTATCGAGACCGATCAGGAGATCGGGGATATTGGCTTCTTGATAAACTTCTTTGAGCGGCTGCAGAACCTGCGCCAACGCTTCCGCGCGCAGCTTGGATGCTCAGCCTGCACAGCTAAGCGTGGTCAGGCGAACTTCGCGTCCAGGGATAGCTTTATTCGACATTCATCCATCCTTTAAGGTTGCGGTTCTGTATTTGTTTCGGTGGGTTCTACGGTGGGTGTTGCTTCTGTTTCAGGCGTTGTTACCTCAGACATGTCTGGCAATGGGAAGATAAAGGGGCTGTCAGATGGCAGGAACATCACGTCCACATTTGGAGATAGCTTGGTGATGTAGACATAGGTCAGCAGGTCGGGATAATCAGCCAGAACCTCAGCTTGCACATTCAATGCCTCTGCTTCAGCTTCAGCCTCAAGGATCCGCGCCGCCGCTTGGCCTTCCGCGATAATGACGGCAGCATCGGCTGCGCCTTGGGCTTGCTGGCGAGCCTGTTCAGCTTCCTGCTTTTTCTTTTCAACCAGCAATTCTGCTTGCTGCGATTGCTGTTCTGCTATCTGCTTTTGTTCTACTGCCGCAGCATATTCGGGTGAGAAGGCGATATTGCGAATGACGAAGTCAACCATTAACAGGCCATTATCCCCCAGCGCATCCGACATGTCTTTATTGATCATATCGATCAACTCAAAGCGCTTTGTGCTGACCACTTCATTGACATTGAATTGAGAGACCGCATCGCGGATGATGCTGCGCGCCTGGGTGCGCACCAGTTCTTCCTGGTAGCGATCCTGCCATAAGATGTGCACCCGGATCACCTGTTCGGGATCAATGGCGAAGATCACTGACGCATCGACGAGGATCTCCTGACCATCTGCGGTGCGCGCATATATTGAGTCATCTCCAACGCGCTGTCCTTCTTCTGGTGCGATTGACATGGTATAGGTTTCATAAAAAATAGGGTATATCTCGACCTTTTCAAAAAATGGGATCACCCAGGACAGGCCGGGTTTCAGCGGTTCTTGACGGTAGCCATTTGATGCAAAAGCGGAAATAACCACACCAAGCTCCTGCGGCTGGATGAAAACCAACCCGCTGTTGACCAAAGTAAGCACGAGAGCAAGCACAGCCAACCCGATTGTAATAGCAACACCAGATTTCAACGGTTGATTTCGGGCCGCATGAATAACCGTCCATGCTACCCATAATACGGTCGCCAGCCAAATGAAACCGACGATCCACGATAATAGGATTGTGACATCCATCATTGGACTCCTTAATGATAATTAGATTGTTATTTTGTAATTATACTTACACAGGTGGAATTATCCAGAGATTATCTAGGGTTTATTCATGATGACTACCTGGTATTGAAACAATCCCTTCAGGATAGTGCGCTAAAGGATCAGGTGTGGATCAAGATGGATTTATTGCACCCTGGATCAGGGACTCATCGATCAATCCTGCCTGTCCTTCTGCAGCGTAAGCGTAGACTGCGGCAGAGAAAATACCATTGAGTGTTGAGCTTAGTAAGCTGAGTATTAAGATGAATACAATTAAGAGGATTCCAAGCAGCAGGCCGGGCAGAAAGCTATCAAGGAGGAATGACAAGCCGACACCAAGCCCAGCTATCAGCAGTCCACCCAACACTCCGATCAAACCAAACACCAGCCCGATGGACAGCGTTCCGGCAATTTGCTCCCCCCAGCTGCGTTTGAGCAGGTTAAAACTACGTTCGATGGCTTTGATTGGGCCTAACCCTTCAATTGCCACAACAGGCACAACCAGAAATGTGACCACATTCCAGGCTGCTCCCAGCATTGAAGCGATAAATGAACGAACCCCACCGCCTTTTTCACCTGAATTTTGTGAAAGCATATTCAAGAGCAGTCCCACCGTAGCAGAAAACAATGACCAGCCGAGGATTGGTGCAAAGCGGGATAGGGCGGTCTTGAAACCATCTTTGACTTTTGGATCGCCGCCACGCAAGCGGATCATGGCAGCGCCTACAAGGGCCGTGTTGTTGAAATACACCACCGTGTATTGAACCAGATAGAACAGGAATAAGACGACATAGCCAAATACCGGAACGCCAGTGTTGAGAATTTGATCAAAAAAATTACCAAATAGGGTTGGGAGAAGAAAGGTCAGGGTCACAAAGAACATGATAATGGCGGAGATGAGGGGAAAAAGCAGCAGCTCTTTGTCTTGCTTCAGAACGGAAAAGCTGGCCTTTGCCAGCTGCCAACTACGCTTAATGCGTTCCATGAGTTGTACTCCTTGGATGATTGGATTTCAATAAGTTAATTTTATATTGGTTTCAGCAGGATTGCAATGCGTTTTGGTGCGGTGTCCAGGACATACTATACACTCTGGTTATCAAGAATATATCAGGTTAATATTATTCTTGAGCAAAAGCTTCAATAGAAGATTGAATCACTGAGTTGCTGTTTGGGAGGAAACACCATACATTGTAATGCATCATAACAATTGATCAATTCTGATTCCTATCCCAGAGCTTTCGCATTTCTTCACTTGTGCTTAATAATGTTTCAAGATTTCCCACAGCTTCAATACGGCCTTCCTTTAATAAAATGATCTGGTCAGCTCGCTGAAGGGCGGGTTTCCGATGGCTGACAACCAGGCAGGTGGCATTCTTCTGGTTGGTAAAGATGCGCTCCCAGAGGGTGATTTCAGTTTCGACATCCAGCGCACTGGAGATATCATCAAACACCAGCAGGGAGGCATTGCGGGCGAACATGCGCGCAGCCGCAGTCCGCTGGCGCTGACCCCCAGAAAGTTTGACGCCTTTTGCACCTACACGTGCAGATAGTCCACCTGGTATCTCATCCAGGTCTGTCTCCAACACAGCCATTTTAATTGCACCTCGCAGGTCCACCTTCTCCTCGGGGAGACCTAAAAGGATATTGTCACGCAGGCTTTCGCTGAACAAGAGGGGCACCTGGGGGGTGTAAGCACTGCGGGGTGGCACGAAAAAGTCGCCCGGTTCCTTGATCAGATCACCGTTCCAATAGATTTCACCCCCTTGGGGCGGAAGCAAACCTAACAATGTTTGCAGTAAAGTGGTCTTTCCCGAGCCAACTCGCCCGGTGATAACGGTGAACTCTCCATGGCGAAGATGGAAATCAATTGCTTCAATTCCCCTGCCTGAGTCAGGGAAGCGGTAGGTCAGGTTGTGCACATCCAGGGTTTTCAGCTCATCCTCAGATGTTTTTGGGATAAATGGGACATCAGGAAGGTCCTTGCGCAGGTAAATCGGCGCATTTTCGACCAATCTCTCTGGGGATGCTCCTTGAAGGAGGAATACCATACGGTCGATGGAGATACCCAGGCGTTTGAACCAGGCGATCTTGTTACCGATGATTGCAGAGAAGTCCGTAACCCAGGAGAGATAATATACAAATAAAGCCAGATCTCCAACTGAAAACTGCCCTGCTTGCATAACAGATCCTGCACTTAGCAGGATCAACCCTGTAAAGAGGTTGGAAGTATTGCGGAAGGCCGAGTCCAGCACCTGTGAGAAGAGCACATCCTTGAGCGAGGCTTTGCGGCGGGTCTCGTTGATCCCTTGCAGGTAGTGAATGCTGCGTTCTTCAGCACCAGCGACCTTCACTGCCTGGATAGCGCCAAATAACTCGCCAATGAAATCAGTCACCTTGCCGGTCGCCTGACGGCTGGCCTGACGGTATTCCGTGATCTTATTGTTGGCATAATTGGCGATGAAGATCACGATACTCAAGGGGATGAAAACCACCAGTGTGATGGTCACATTGATGCGCAGCATGACAACCAGCGCGACAATAGCGAAAAAGCCAAAACCAAACACAATCAACATTTCCGACATGAACCAGGCGATTTCCTCTGCATCATCTCTGAAGCGGCTCACCGCCTCGCCGGGGGACTCCGGAACGGCTCTTGCGCCTGGCCGCTGGAGGATTGTGTTGAAGATGTTGCGGCGCAGCAGGGCTGTCACCGTATATTGGAATGTGAAGTATAAAACAACATCCGTGAAGAACGCAGCCCCACGACCAACCGCAATGGCAATCAAGAGAGAAGACAGCGCGACCAGGCTTAAGTTGGTCTGGGCTGCACCCGTAAGCTTATCAAAGATAGCCTGGATTGTGAAACCAGTTAATTGGGGGAAAACACCGAAGATCAGAATCTCCATCAATCCGAAGGTGCCGTAAATCCATGGCTTGAACTTCGTCAGCTGCCAGATATACCACCAGGTGCTGGGGCGATTTGGTGTATTGTTGCCAGTTTTAGCACTCATGCCAACACCTCATCCATCCCGGTTTGTAATAATTGATTGAAACGGGAGTTTGGATCCAACGCCAATGCACTCCGGTCACCGAACTCAAGAATGCGACCTCCACCCAGGATCATGATTTTATCTGCTCTCCGAATCGTTTTCAGGCGGTGGGCGATCACTAACGCGGTGCGTTTTGCAATCAAACGATCAACAGCATTTTCAATCAGGCGCTCTGTAGCCGGGTCCAAGCGTGAAGAAGCTTCGTCCAAAACGACAACGCCAGGATCTTTGAGGAAGACACGGGTGAAAGCCAGTAATTGTGCCTCACCTGCAGAAAGGCCTGCACCGCCAGATTCCAGCACAGTATCAAGACCCATTTTCAAACTCGCATACCAGCGTGCGAGACCAAGATCGTGGATCACATTCAAAATGTCCTCATCCGGGATGTTTTGATCGAAGAAGGTTAGATTGTCACGCACGGATGCATGAAAGAGCTCAATCGATTGGGTTACCATACCGATCCTTGAACGTAAGATGGCTAAGGGCAGATTCTGGATGTTCTCCAGGTTAATGGTGCTGTCTTTGGTATTGAGTAGGATGGAGCCAGATTGGGGATCATACAGGCGGAAAAGCAGGCGGATCAAGGTGGTTTTACCGCTGCCTGTACGCCCCAACAGTCCCAGCACCTTACCAGAAGCGAGTTGAAAGTTGATATCCTCAAGCACATTATCTGCTGTTGAATTTATTTTGCTTTTTGGTGTGCCCTCTGGATGGCTTTCATCGTAATGGAAGGAGACATGATCAAATTGAACCGATAGCGGCGCAGAAATGAAGGATTCATGAATTGCAGAAACGATCGCTGGGGCTGTGATTTTGCTGTGGGTATTGAATAATTCGATGATCCGCTTGATACTGGCGAGAGATTTTTGCACATTTGAAAGCTGTCGGGAGATATCTTCCAGGGGGCCTTGCAGCATGCGATTGTATTGAAAGACAATGTAAACCGTTCCGATAGTGATAACACCGCCCATGTAGAGAGTACCACTCACAATTAAGGATGCGGCGGTGCCAATAGCGAAGATCAGGAACATGGTGTTTAGCATGACATTGACCATCATGCCTGCTTTGATCGCACGCTGATACATCAATCGGATACGGGCGAAAAATTGGCGCAATGTATACGCGCCCCCCCCATTTGCACGGATATCTGCTGTACCAGCCAGATGTTCTTCCAGGAAGCTGTAAAAATCTGCTTCGGCTTTGTGCTCTGCTTCCCAATGTGGGACGGCAATATTACGGAAACGAGTCAGAATGACCAGGGAGACAGCACTGAATATGGATAAAACCAAACCAAGACGCCAATCCTCTAAGAACAACAGCACGAGGATGACGATCACCAGCAGCAGGTTCCCCACAAGTTTGAGAAAAAATTAGGAGAAGAAACTATTCAACGTGTTGATGTCTGAATCAATCCGGGTGATCATCTCACCAGGGGCATGGGCTTTATGGAAGCTCATGTCCAGGTTTAGGGCATGTCGGGTCAGGTCTTCTCGCAGTGCATTGGTGGCTGTCCACCCAACGTTTTGGGTGTAGTAGAATGTGATGATATTAGCCAATTGCTGCCCCAGGGCAGCGATCAGGAAAAATATGCTCAAGCGCACCAATTTAGGTATGGCTGTGCCGGTGGTGACGGAATCAATAAATTGACGCATGATCTGGGGCGTGAGTACTTGCAGACCAAGATTGAGAAAGATAAAAAGCGCCAGGATGACCACCCGCCACTTTTGGGGTCTTAGGTAGGTGATAAGAAGCTTGAATGTTTTATTGTTCAAAGGGTTGACGCTTTCGAAGGATTACCCGGATTGTCCAGACCTGGTCATACAAGCCTGGTGTGATAGGATAATTTAACAAGCTTCAATAAAAGCACGAAATAAACGCTGCATGTCTGGATCATCAGGCAGGCTTTCCGGGTGCCATTGTACGCCAAGTGCAAATGCTTTGCCATTAACTTCCAAGCCTTCCACCAATCCATCAGGGGCATAGGCAGTGGCTGATAAGCCTTTACCGATCTGCGAGATGCCCTGGTGATGCAGGCTGTTGACCTGGATCTTATCAGCACCATATATCTCATTCAGCTGGCTGTCCGGCACCAGGTTGACCGTATGAACAAGTTTGTCACGGGGATAACCAGGGAACCAGTCATGTTTTAACGCGTTTGGCATTTGATCATGAATATCGAGATACAGCTCTCCCCCACAGGTGACATTTAAGACCTGAATGCCTCGACAGATTGCAAGAACGGGTTTGTCATCTGCCAGGACTTTTCCAGTCAAGGCGAGTTCCAGTGCATCGCGCGCTGGTGAGACGCCGTAAACTTTGGGATGGGTTTGTGCGGTGAATCGATGTGGGTCGATATCTGGCCCGCCAGTGAACAGAACGCCGTCCAGGCGGGATAAAAGGGAATCCAGGGATTTGATATCCATGCCCACCGGGATCATCATGGGGATGCCCCCAGCTTTTTGTATCGAAGTAATGTATGCCTGACCCACCTGGCAGACCAGTGAACCGGATCTTTTACGGATCAGGCTCCCCGTGATGCCGATCAGTGGTTGATAATGCTGGTTCATAATCCTCTTGAATAAAAAAACACCTCATCGTGAATCAACGATGGTGGCGAGATGAATGCCACGATGTTGAGCCCTGATGAGGTGCAATCCCCGCAGATGGGATCTCCGCGGTCAGTGAAAAAGATGAGTCAGCCGCTTAGAAGCGCTGTTTTAGCCGGGCGCTCTTGCCTTTGCGTTCGCGCAGGAAATATAATCGGGCACGGCGGACTTTGGTGTGTCGGTCGACAATAACCTTCTTAATGCGGGGTGAGCGCATCAGAAAAGTGCGTTCAACACCGATACCGTTGCTGGCGATGCGTCGAACGGTAAAAGAAGCATCGTTGGCGCCCCCGCGCGCATACAGGAGGGTGCCTTTAAAGACCTGGATCCGCTCCCGGTCGCCCTCTTTGATCTTAAGATGGACGCTGACTGAGTCGCCGGGGGTCAGTTCCGGAATATTCTCATTGACAGGTGCTTCAACTGATTTCATAAGTTCAGCCTGGTTCATTTTTCGTTCCTTACATATTAAAGATTTTGCAGCATCCATGGTTCTGGACGCGACGAAAGATTATACCATGTGCAAAGGGAGTCATCAAGCAGAATCAGGGGAAAGTTTCTGTCAAGGAATGGCATATTCACACAAATCAGAGAACTCCTGATGGATGAATTCTTTCTCGCAATATTCTTGCCCAAGGCCGATTTTTATGAGAAGAATAAAGCGATGGGACACCAGCCTG
>JAYELT010000090.1:0-3067 GCA_034717715.1 Chloroflexota bacterium
CCCAACAGCAGCCTGGATGCCCAACTTGAAAATCGAAACGCTTTGACGGCTTCATTCTCTCCAGATGAGGCCAAATCAATCAATCCAAACCAATGCATTGGTCCGGTGATCAGGTAACGCACCAGGGCGCCATCGACAGCTTGCCAATGCTGAATACCTACCAGAGACTCCCCCGTTTCAGCGTCCCGCACCAACCATGTGTCAAAATCACCTGCTGGCCGTTGGAAATCCGGTTCGCGTTCAAAAACTGCATTAATGAATGAGTCCAGGTTCCACCAGGTATTTTCAGGAACCTCGCTGAGCAGCTCCAAGACGCGTTCACGAGCCAGGATAGGGTCATTGTGCCAGGCGCCTTCACAAATGACGCCAGGCATCAAACGCAATTCATTGAACAAAGCTGATGCCCTCCACCCTTGCACCAACCACGCCAGGGCTTTTCCACGCGGCATTTCAAGGAAGGGACGAGCATCTTCCGGCACAGGCTGTTCACTGGAAGTGATCAGCTTCATCGCAGCCAGCAGTGCGTGCACCACTTCAACGGGCGGCTGCCAGAACGCAACAGCAGGAGAACGCTGCGGGTCTTCAAGGCGTAGGGCTGCCAGCAGCGTGCAGGTGTGATCCAGGACGCGATCGTTGGCATGCATGCTATTTGCCACCTCCCCGGGTGATGCCGCCCTGCCAGGAGGCTGCGATCCTGTAGGAACAACCTGCGGCATTAACACAAGTAAATCATCAGGGATATAAGCACATTCTTGAAGTTCCCCTTCACGTCGAAGAAAATCCTGTCCAATCAAACCTCGATACCAGAGGGTTTCTGTGGGGGAAACAGGATCCAGGTAGGGCTTTTCCCTGTCGCGCTTACCTGGCCCCATCTCCCGCAAATTACCGAAAGCTTGGATGAAACGACTCCAGGGCATCCAACCCGAATGTAGGATCAGTGCATCTAAAACCTGGCGCGCATCCTCAGCCAAAGCTTCCACAATCTCCAACACAAGTGCTGGCGCTGTGATCTTTCGTATCACAATCGGTAGGGCAGTTCGGGCATCAGGGGCCTGGAGATCCACGCCCCAAAAACCTGCAACGATCTTTAAAAATCCAAAATCCTGTACTCTCAAACTATGTTTTAAATCTGGCATCGCATATCGAGTATACATCAATTCTTATTGAATTTAGTGAGATGAAAATGTAACCCGCCCAAAAATTCTCTTTTTATCATAGCGGGGATGTGTTGACCTTTGTTGGTCAAAACGGCAACGAAGTGCCTGAAGCGCAGCGGAGCACCATCTTAGGGTGCTGGAATGTAAGCGGAATGGTAAGCGATCTCAGGTGTCCTTGAGGTGCGGTGAGTTTTACACCGTTCCAATACAATCCATCTCTTCTAAATCGTCTAGGAGATAATCAATTCAGCAGATACGCCAGGCACCACTTCGTTGTGGCATCCAGAGCCTCAATGTGTGTACGCTCATAATTATGCGATGCATCCACACCAGGACCAATCAAGGAGACTGCCACATCACCCCCTGCCCGCCAGAAAGCTTCCCCGTCTGACCCGTAATAGGGATAAATATCCGTCTTGTAGGGGATGTCAAACGCCTCAGCCAGGTGCTGCATCCGCCGGTTGAGATCAAAATGATAAGGTCCGCCAGAGTCCTTAACGCACAATGTGGCGTGGAATTCATCTGACGTTTGCCCCTGACCAACCGCTGCCATATCCACTGAGATCAACTCCGTCACCTGGGGAGGGATCCCAGCCGCTGCCCCATGCCCGACTTCTTCATAATTACTGATATGCAGCACTGTGGTGGCTTTGGGTTTCAACCCCGCATCCGTCAATGCTTTAACTGCAAAGATCATATTGGCGACACAAGCTTTATCATCCAGGTGGCGTGAGCGAACAAACCCGTTGGTGACTTCAACCCTGGGATCAAAAGCCACAAAATCACCCACACCGATCCCCAAAGCCATGCTCTCCTTCGCACTTTCAGTGCGCGCATCCAGCCGGATTTCCATTGTGTCATCTTTGCGCTCGCTTTTAGTGACCTCCTGACCATAGACATGACTGGATGCTTTGTTAATCAAAATGGATCCTCGTATGGATTGCCCATCCCGCGTAATTATCTTAACGCCTTCTCCTTCAACAGAATTCCAGGCAAAACCGCCCAGCTTGCTCATCTTCAGCCGTCCATTGGATTTGATTTCCTTGACCATAGCGCCCAAGGTGTCAACATGGGCTGTCAACGCTCGCCAACCGTCTGCGTCTGAGCCCCCCGGCAATGTCGCGACCAGGGCACCTTTATTTGTCCGTTTCATTGATATCCCAGGAACGGTTTTAAGGGTTTCCTCACAAAGTATGATCGCCTGTTCTGTGAAACCGGTCGGGCTGGGTGTGTTCAGCAGTTGAATGAGAAAGCTGAGCATTGCTTCTGTGTTGATTTTAGGTAATTTCATGCTGTTCCACTCTTTTCTTCATATTGGTTGATCTTCTCCCGCCAATCAGACGGGATGGGAATGCCACGATCAGCAGCATTGTCATATACAACCATCACAGATTTTCCACGAGCGAGAGGCACCCCAGCCGGGTCTGTTTCGATCTGGAAGGCGAAAGTGATTGATTTGGTCCCCATTCGTTCAACCCGCAACCCAACCTTAACAGCCTCCCTAAAGCGGATGGGGGCCAGGTAATCAATCTCGTTGCGCACCACCACCATGCCGGTCAGGATGCGTGAATCGGGATGATAGATACCGGCTTGTTGGTAGTAACCCAACCGTGCGCTCTCCAGATAGGTCAGGTAAACGGTGTTATTGACATGCCCCTGGGGGTCCAGGTCACGGTATCGGACGGTGATGGGGTGGTAGTAGCTGAATGCGGTCATGAGGTAATTATAAAGGAAAACAGGGGCAAAGGCGGGGATTAGGAAACAGGGAATGAGGTTTTGGGAGATTGGAAAACAAGATGTAGGGGTGAGGCATACCTCACCTTTTTCTGTCATTACGAACGCAGCGACAAAGTCCCTGGAGCAAAGTGGAACACCCGAAACGGAGCGAAGAGAGGTGGGAGCAAAGTGGA
>JAYELT010000091.1:0-3038 GCA_034717715.1 Chloroflexota bacterium
TCTCTAGTACATCTTTCTTTAAAAAATCCATATTATCATGTGATGACAGTGCAGCTTTTGTTTGGTTTGAAATATCAGGAATTGAAAGATTGAAGGATGAAATGATGGGTTGTTGTTTCGGTGAAAGCGAGACTCATCCCCATCCAGATTTTTAAAAAAATCCAGAAGAAATTGCTTGGGGGAAAGGTTTATTCTATTTGGGTATGAAAATAACAACACATCCTTTTCAAATGAACCTTAAAATTTCATTTTTAGAGTGGAAAAACAGTGAAATTTGAGTTTCTAATGTTCGGTTAATGATATAATAGGGTATATCAAATTTATCTCATTAAAAATTACATATAGGAGGTTGTCTATCATGAATTGCAAGCCTAAAGTTTTTAATCTTGCGCTGATGTTTGTGATCTTATTCGGCGCGTTGGGATTTATCCCAAAAAATGTTACAGCTGCCACCAGTGAACTCTTTTTTTCAGAGTACATTGAGGGCTCGAGTTATAACAAAGCCTTAGAGATTTACAACGGCACTGGTGCTGCAGTTGATCTTTATACTTACAGCGTCTCACGTTACACGAATGGAAGCTCTTCACCTTCTTCAACTGTGAATTTGAGCACATCACTTGCTGATGGAGATGTTTTTGTTATTGCACATGCTTCCGCCGACTCGGCGATCATAGCTGAAGCTGATCTCGTCCATCCTGTGATAAATCATAATGGTGATGATGCTTATGTGTTATTTCACGGAACAACAATCATTGATGTGATTGGTCGAGTTGGTGAAGATCCCGGTTCTTATTGGGGGACAGAACCAATTACAACCGCGAATCACACGCTTGTGCGGAAGGATACAATTTGTACTGGAGACACAGATGAAACTGATCCATTTGATCCAGCCACCGAATGGGATGGATATGCCATTGATTATTTTGACGCTCTTGGCAGTCATACGGCAGATTGCGGAGTCCAAGAACTTAAGATCAATGAATTTGTAGCAGACCATAATGGTTCGGATATCTACGAATTTGTTGAGATTTTTGGCCAACCTGAAACAGATTACTCTGCTTATACGATACTTCATATCGAAGGCGATAGCAATAGTAATGAAGGAACTATTGACAGTGTACTGCCAGTTGGAATCACGGATGCCTTCGGTTTCTGGTGGACGGGATTTTTAAGCAATGAACTGGAGAATGGAACAATTACGCTGTTGTTAGTGAAGGATTTTTCGGGATTAGACGGCGATGATCTTGATACAGATGATGATGGAGTCTTTGATGTGACTCCATGGTCTGAAATCACTGATAGTGTGGCAACAAGCGACGGCGATGCGTCTGATCTAATCTATGGTGCCCCCGACTTACCACCAAACTATGATGGGAATTCCTATCAACCGGGCGGCGCGTCACGAATACCGGATGGCTATGATACTGAGACGGACACGGATTGGGTCAGAAACCAGTATTATTTCGATGAACCAAATCCAGGAGATGCTTATAACACCCCCGGTGCAACAAATGCGGTGCAGGGATGCAGCGGTCCCTATACGCCCATCTATGAGATCCAGGGCAGCGGAAGCAGTACACCTTATGCTTATATGGATGTTGTGACGGAAGGGATCGTCGTTGGTGACTTTCAGGAGGGCGGTAAGAGTGGCTTTTTCATTCAGGATGCTGCTGGCGATGGGAATCCTGCTACATCGGATGGAATATTTGTTTATTACACAGGTGTGGATGTGGCTGTGGGTGATCATGTGAGACTTCAAGGTGAAGCAAAAGAATATTATGGCTTAACTCAAATTGGTTGGCCGGATTGGCTGGAAGTTTGTTCGGTTGGTGAACCTTTACCCTTACCAGCCGTGTTATCGCTACCAGTAGCAAGTATTGATGATTACGAACCTTATGAAGGTATGCTGGTGACTTACCCGCAGGACCTGGTGATATCAGAGTATTATAATTTCGATCGCTATGGAACGATTGTACTCACGTCACAAAGGTACCTGCAGTTTACAGCCCTCAATGAACCGGATGTGACAGAGTATGCAGCAGCGAACGATGAATATGCGCTGAACAGCATCACGCTTGATGATGGCCGCACCAGCCAGAATCCTGACCCAGCCATCCATCCCAATGGTTTGGAATTTGACCTGTACAACCTCTTCAGGGGCGGTGACCTTGTTACGAACTTGACAGGTGTTGTTGATTACAGCTACGGAGCTTATGTTATTCAACCCACAGAAGGTGCGGATTATACACCGACCAATCCTCGCACACCTGCTCCAGATATCATTGAGGGTGACATCAAGGTTGCCAGTTTGAATGTCTATAATTATTTCGTCACACTTGATGATGGTCCAGATATCTGCGGCCCATCGGGCGATATGGAATGCCGTGGTGCTGATACCGCAGAAGAACTCGAACGCCAACGAGCAAAGATCATCTCTGCGCTCTCAATCATTGATGCCGATGTGGTTGGTTTGATGGAGATTGAAAACGACCGGCCTGGCCCTGATCCGGATTATGCTGTTGCAGACCTTGTAGCAGGACTAAATGATGTGATGGGCCTCGGCACCTATGCTTACATCGCCACCGGCGCCATCGGTGAGGACGCGATCAAAGTAGCTATGATCTATAAACCCGGTAATGTGACACCTGTTGGTGACTTTGCGATATTGGATGACTCTGTAGACCCATTCTTTTTTGAAAGCAAGAATCGACCCGTATTAGCGCAATCCTTCATGGATAATATCGTGGGAGACGCAGTAACTGTAGCGGTGAACCATCTCAAATCAAAGGGAAGCCCTTGTGATGATCTTGGTGATCCTGATCTGTTTGATGGACAGGGGAACTGCAACCTGACAAGATCTTCAGCAGCCCAGGCGGAAGTCGATTGGCTGGCCAGTGACCCAACGGGGACAGGTGTGGAAAATCTCCTGATCATTGGTGACTTGAACGCCTATGATAAAGAGGATCCCGTTGATGCGATCAAAGCAGGTTCGGATGATACGCCTGGCACAAGTGATGATTACTTTGATATGATCTATG
>JAYELT010000092.1:0-3029 GCA_034717715.1 Chloroflexota bacterium
TGCCATCCGTTTGAATTCGCTGCTTCAGATAAGCAAGACTGCGCCATATCAGGTCAGATGCTGTGCGACAGAGCGATCATCCTGATCAGCGGGACAGATCACCAGGATCGCCCTGGCATCCTCATCTTCACAATTCTCGCAGCGATGGGGCAACTGGGCTTCAAAGATCAAGCTGTCACCCGGTTCAAGCGTATATTCCACGTCATCCACCCAAAAGACCATCTTCCCTGTCAGGCAGTACACAAATTCTTGCCCAGTATGCACGATCGGATGCGGATCACTTTCGTGATTTGGATGGAGAGTCATCAACAGTGGTGTACCCTCGCCCAATGCCAGGCCGCTGCCTAGGTCTTCAAATACACCTTGGGGAAAGGTGATTTGTGGTCGTTTTCCCGATTCTTGAAAAACAACCGACAGTGATGCCTCGACAGATTCAAAAAAAGCAGTGATAGGCACATCCAGCGACTCCGCTAATTGCTGCAGTGTACTGACATTTGGGGATGTCTTCTGGTTCTCAATCAGACTGAGGGTGTTGAAATTCAACCCGCTCATCTCAGCCAGGGCGCGCTGCGACAGGCCGCGCATCTGGCGCAGCTCCTGCAGGCGTTGACCAACATTGATCTCCACCTTCTGGGCGTCATCGGGCGGCATATGCTGCGAAAGACTCTGCCGCCACCGGCTGTATTGCGGATAAACCTGCAGGCGTTCCTTGTTTGCCATATTTCTTCCTTTCCATCTTTATACTATTATTATAGTACATTTTGAGATAATTTCAACTATTTTATTATGATTTGTTGGTGTTTAATTGGAAGATGGAGAGAGAAGGTGGGTCACGTATAACAAAGTTTACATGACTTAAAGTAATAAACCTAATTTTGGAGCGAATCCTTACACTACCCTTCCCCACTTATCCCATCTGTTTTCACTTCGGGGACTTCGTACAACTTCTCTTTTGCTTCGGGCTTTCATCACCCTTTGGGCTCCTTGAGGGACAAGAATGAAGTCACATACTCATCGCTAAATGACTTATCCCCACCTCACTCCCTGTAACACGGCGAAGGCGCGCCAACACCTCCCCGCCAACCACACCAGGCGTACATATCCGTGCCATATACGCGGCTGCCTTGAAATTGGTTCGTACCAAGGGCAAACAACTTAAAAGAACCGGTATGGTGTGTATCTGACCAGGTTCCGCTGACCGAAAGGTAATCATCCTCGATCATGCCAACCAGGTTCACCATCCCGCCGCATCCCAGGTCCATCGACGCACTAAAGTCTTTGTCATCCACAGTGATGGTCATTGGACGCCCTGGTCCAGGAGGATCACCAACAAGCACAATTGAAGCCGTCCATGATCCTGCCCAATCAAAGGCAGGCGTGGGCGTCGGCGGCGGCATGACTGTTGGCAGCCCCTCAATAGGCCCCACTGCCGTGGCATAGTACCCCCATAACCAGCATTCACCTGCACCATCCGGATTCTGGATGATCCAATATCCCCCGTCCTCCGACCGCGCGACGATCTCTGCTGCCTCGCCCACCAACAAGGCACCCACAATGTCATAAACCGTGCCCGGACCTATTCGACAGTTGGTGTTCTGGCTGACACTGACCATTGGTCTATCTAATGTTGTTGTTAAGGTTATGGTTGGGGTCAAGGTGATCGTTGGAGTTGAAGTGAATCTTGGTGTCAAGGTTAACGTCGGGATCAAAGTATCCAGTGATGCCAGCTCATCTGTTGCAATGGCCGGTTCGACACGTGCAGTTTCACTCATTTCTAAAGCTTGTATGGCGATCATGGTTTGGTCAACCTGGATCTGCAATCTTTCCTCATCTGGAGAATCACTCTTTTGCATCATCGGCAGGTTGCATCCCTCTAAAACAAGACTCATTAAAATCATAGATAGGATAACAAATACACGTAATCGAATTTTTATCATCTTTCTCCTCCTCACCCATCGGCTTTTATCCCCACGCACCAATGAAATATGGGATTTATCAGGGGATTCCTTGTAACATGATCATCCCTTCATGATGAAAGGGACAAAGGGTTTTCTTTCTAAATTATACGAAGTTAAGGGACCCAATACAACCTGAGGATGTTGAAAAACAAATCCCTTCATGGTTTTCTTTTCTAGCAAAATGTGAATTTTCATCTTATTCAAAATAAATATAATATCAACACCCTCAAAACCTATATCATCATGCCAAAAAATGATCGTGTAGGTTTGCGTTTACAAGGTAGATCTGGGTTAATCCCTTTTTCCCCGCCTTCTTTTTCAACCCTCATGATTGCATCAAAACCTTAGCAACCAACCCTCAAATTCATGACCACTTACCCTCCGCTGGATAGATTGTGAATTATAATCATGGTAGAAACTCAAATGAAATTCTAGAGGATGACTATGTCTTATAAATTCTATTTATTACCAACCCTTTTGTTAGCCTTGACGGGCTGTGCGGGTCAGGGGGACTCAACGGTTCGTTTGCCCTGGTGGGGATGGCTGATCCTGATTCTGGCGCTGGCTGTGGTGGTTTGGCTGCTCATTCGTGCACAGCGTGTAGAAGAACAGAAAGCCGAGTCGGTTGAACCGGACAACCTGACCTTGATCGAAGGCATCGGCCCCAGGATTCAATCGGTTTTACAGGCTGTTGGCATTCACACCTTCGAACAACTTGCTGACCTGGCACCCGAAAAGATCAAGGAGGTTCTGACAGAAGCTGGCGTCCGCCTGGCTGTGACGGATACCTGGCCAAAACAAGCCAAGCTCGCCGCACAGGGGAAGATGGATGAGCTGAAAGCCCTGCAGGATGAACTTCAGGGCGGCCGAATGGCGTAAGAAGCAGGAAAATATGGGGGAAAACAGAGCTGCTGCTTGAAATAAGAAAACATGATAAACCAAAGCCCACCAATGCTGTGGGCTTTTTTCTCCTTTAGGGTTGATTGTTTCTCTTCTTCTTTAGGAATGAGGGCTTCAGCCCGATAGTTAGACTTTCGCTTGACCCGAGATCAAATAGCAAATGCAAACTTT
>JAYELT010000093.1:0-2938 GCA_034717715.1 Chloroflexota bacterium
TGGTAAGTTTCCATGCGCCGGAAAACAACTCGCACACGAGCTACCAACTCCTTGGGGCTAAAGGGTTTTGTGATGTAATCATCCGCACCCAATTCCAAGCCGATCAGTTTGTCACTTTCATCACTACGGGCTGTAAGCATAATGATCGGTGCTACCGAAGATTGCCGAATTGAACGTGTCACATCTAAACCATCCATTTTTGGCAACCCCAGGTCGAGAATGATCAAGTCCGGCTTTTCACGCCGAACTTTTTCCAAGGCTGATTCGCCATCATATGCGGATAAAATATCATAACCGGCACGTTTCAGATAATCTGATACAAGTTCAACAATTTTTACTTCGTCATCAACAACAAGGATTCTCTTCATAATAGGCAACCCGGATAGTTTGTTTCACTATCCGGGTTTATTATACGCCAGCTTGCTGACGAAAATGTGATGTTAGGCTGCGGATGCCTGTTCATCACCTGAATTATCTTGCTCATCATCTTTTTCCAGATCTTTGTGCAGTTTCTTGTGTATTTCTGCAACATATGGTGGCACATCACCCTCAAAGGTCCCGTTCCCGCAAAATCGGCGACCAGGCGCGTACATATTCCAATGTGCAAAAGAACGGCGGAAGAGCAACTTTCCGATCAATCCAATGATGAGAAAGAAAAAGAATAATCCACCCAAAATGCGCATGAAGGTAAAACCGCCAGATTTGAAACCGGTCATACCAGGGTGCATTCCATAAGGGTTCATCCCCCTCATGAAGGGCACAGAGTCTTCTTGCAACGCCTCAACATCGATGTTTTGTGCAATCCCATATGCTACACCGGAACGATATGAGAAAACACCCACTGCAACAATAGCACCGATCAACACAACGGCTATAACGATTTTATAAATATTCTTTTTAACATTCATGGTCATAACTCCTTTTTCTCTGCGTGTTCGCAGTTTGTTTAATTGTCTGAAATAAGTTTAGGAGTTAATTGTGAAGCAATTGTGAATAGATCTAGGATAAATAATGGAGAATTTTTTATCTGCTGCTGAGATTCAAAAACCTTTAGTATTTTATGAAATACTAATTGTGTCAAAAGATAATTTCCTTATATTATTTGCGAATGACAGCCAGAAGGTCGCAGGATTATCGCATCAACTCTTCTTATTCCTGGATCAGTGTGCAGGAAAACGTAATTGTGATATCATTTCCCTCTTCATCCGGTCCGCTCATACTGCCGCTCCAGATAATCGTATCCATTGAGAATAGGTAGAAAAATTCGTCCGATCCATCATCTCGACCATAATAATTCTCAGCGATTTTCGGGGCAGGCTCGGACTCATCAGCAATAACACCTTCTTCTGAAAATTGCCAGGTAATCTCATCAACTTCGCTGAGCGAAGAGCCATCGGAGAACGTACAGGTCATTTGATAAACATGCGTCCCCACATGGGCTTGCTCGATAGCCGTCAGACCAGTTGCTGAAGCTGGTTGATCAGGGACTTCAGTGACCTCTTCCGTGATAGGTATATCTCGAGCGCCTGCGCCGATCGGGATAGACCGGATGTACAGAATCCGATCACCTCGAAAGCCCGCGTCCAGACCTTGAAGATAAACAAGTGATAGATCCTCCTGGAAAGTTTCTTCCAGCGATTCGACTGCAAATGACTCGGTCTCGCTGACAGCGAGCAGTTCACTCAGTCCCATCTGACCATTGAACTGCCAAGGATAATAAACACTGACAAAATCCACTGCATCAACGGGTGTTCCATCATCGCTTTCTGTGTAGACTTCCCCATTCCTGAGCGTGACCTGATAGCCAAGGTGGTCATAATACCAGGTCTCCTCCCGCAGCTCATCTGAGAACATGATCGTAAAGCGGTTGGGGGAGCCTTTTACATTGAGAATCTGTCGCTGTACAGGACTGAGGGAGACAGGATCCAGCAATGCTGCGTTTTCTACAATCATTTCGTAAGTATCGGTATCCATTCCCGGCATCCCGCCATCGCTATCCGTGAGGTCCTCTGTATTCCCACTGGATGCTTCATCACTACTTCCCACAAATGGCAAGCAACAAGCCAGCGATGCTGCGATGAATATCACAAATGTCCATAAAAATTTCTTGTTCATCACAACTCCTTATTGGATGAGCGTACCCGTAAATTTATACGGGTATGAAACGCCGTCATAGAATTCCAGATAACCCTCTGATACCCATCCACTTTCTGTAAAAGTTATCGTATCATCATTGTCACTGTAAACGTTGGGGGCTGTCTTTCCAAGACAATCTTCCCCATCCTCATCTATTACACAAACACCATCCACAGTGAATTTAAAAGAGTACGACTCGATTTCGGGTTCAAAAGTCTCTTCACCATAATATCCGGATACAGAATAAGTATGCTGCCCCTGGTTGGATAGTTCCGCAGTCGTTAGCGAAAGAGCATTTCCCGATGGTGGAGTTACATTCTCTCCACACTTGCCATTCGGATTATTCATATTACCTGGATTCAAAGTAACAACTTGCGCTGAGATTACCTTAGCCGGAGATGCTTCTGATAATGTCACGCTGCCTGTATTCTTATGAGCATAATCAACATAGCCGTCATTGTCTATGTCTGTGCCTAAGTCCCAATAATAGCAAAAAGTATAGGTTCCCATAGGGAGATCCAAATAGGCAGTAGGACTGCTATCCCGAAAGACAACCGTAGATGCGTTAGACATACCTACCGCTACAACACTAGAATCAGGCGTATAACTCGCCGGAAGAACCGTCACATCATAAGCACCATTGTTCTTGAATCTCAATGGCTTATAGATATTGACGTCAGAGCCACCCTGCGGATCATCCTCTTCTTCAGAGCTGCTCTCACCCTGATCCCAAAAGTCCGTGGCTGAAGGAGGTGCAGCGATATCCTCAGCGATCTCAGCAGCCGCTATCCATTGCTGTGGA
>JAYELT010000094.1:0-2898 GCA_034717715.1 Chloroflexota bacterium
GAAAAATGAACCAGCCTGAGCGTGTGAAATTTATTTTGGGGGCGATTGTTGGCCTGGTGCTTTTTATAGGCGCGCTGGTTATCGTATATTTGCTGATCTCAGCTATTATTCATTAAAATTTGGCAATGTTGGGGTGTAGAAATAGAATTTGCACTGTAGGAGTTATCAAGACACATCTAAGGGGTCAATATGAGAGAATCCAGGCATTAAATGGCAACTTATACCTCATAAAACTCAAATGGCGGCAAAAAGGATAGGGATGAAGGAATAAGATCTGTCATGTAATCAACCTCAATCCAAACCTTGATCTATTCGTATGTATTCGAGTAATCAATGTATTCAGTGTAATTGAAGGAGTTGATGACAACGGATAGCTCAGGTGTGCGGACCAGCGGCATGAACAGCTTGCTGACGAGATGGACACGTTCACGGTAACCATCTTTGAGTGTCAGCCCGATAATCTTCTTGCTTTCACCCAGGTGGTAGGGATAGGCGGTATCAATGCAATTGATACCCTGGTCGATACCCGAGCGGAACATGCGAATTTATTTGTCCGTGTCTTCCCCCATCAAGCTGAAACGTCAGGCAGGTAAGCGCATGGCGCCAAAACCGAAAGCAGAGACATTCCAATCCAACGTACCCATTTTTCTGTATTGCATACCCAATTTTCCCCTTGGTTTTGCTGAGCAATCTTAACAAATTTTCAGGTTCCCCCAAGTACACAGGGAATAAATGATTACAATTAATCAAGACAAGTTATTAATCAGGCTATATTACCTCTTAGATTCAACTCGTCAATGCATCAAAGCTGGTCGCAAAATGTAAGCTGCGGTGAACTAAAGCTCTCTCAGCACACCAGAGTCACACGAAGCGTCCCTTTGAATAGGAAAATTTTTCGTAATAGAGCACTTGTCTTGAATTAAAGACAAAATGGCGAAGGGCGGATTTGAACCGCCAACCAATGGCTTATGAGTCCACTGCTCTACCATTGAGCTACTTCGCCAGATCACATTAATTTGTGAACGATATCTTACTATGGGTTCATTTAATTGTCAATAAATTTTTTATTTCATGAACGCCGCTGACCCTACCCGGAAGCTTTCAGCGAGCGGTATACAGCCTCATCCTGCATGGGGATGTATTTGGGCTCTGGTTTATAACCGCGCTTACCTGTCGAAGGTTTACCTGGCCTGGAAGCTTTGAATCCAGCTGGAACAGAGCGAACAGCCTTAGCAGCCTGTGCCGCCTGGCTTTGCGCCTGGCGATACTCCCGCCTTGACATGATTTTCGTTTGCGGAATATTCCTATCCTTCAGAAAACGATCCCCTTTTCTTGATAGGGTACCAATAAGGAGGATACGGATCACCCATACCATCAGGGCGATGAATATCGGTACAACCCGGGTCATAAAACTCACATCGACCACGCCAGCACTCAGAATTGAGTGGCTTTGCATTGCCATGACCACCCCCCACCAGGTCAGGATGGCATTCATCGTCGCTGCCAGGATCCATGCACCAAAAAGAAACCACACTGAGCGCTGCTCTTCCTTGTCCGATTGCGGTGCAAATAATCGCGCAATTCCAGCAAAATCGATCCCGCAAAAGGCAATTGTCAGCAGCGTTGCCCAGCGGACGCCTGCAAAATTCAGGTCACCCAACAAGTCCGACAGTGCAAAATCGGTGGTGCTGAAGTTAAACACTTCAAAAGCTACCAGGGCAAAAATGAAAATCAGGATATAAAGGATGCCCTTGCGCATTTTCAACGACGCCAGGGATTTTGAAAAAGATGTTTGGAGAGACTGACTGATATTCATGAGAACCTCCGAATATAATGGATGTTTACATTATAAATTATAGAACATATGTTCTACATTGTCAATACCCAACTTTTCGGGATCATGAAAAACATCAAAACCCCCAATTTCATGAGATGCCTGAGCAACCATCCTCCTATAGTATGGATAAAGTGAAGGGATTTCAAGCCAATATTGAGCTCTCGGATACATACAGGGAGACGGTTGACCAGCACCCTCTCGGTATTCGCACCAGGCACCTAGACCATTATCAATATTGCCGTTAAACTGATTTTGATTAAGCCAATGTCACACAAAGGGGCCATCATGCATACCGCTATCCCAGGTTCCTGATAAGGTCTTGTTGTCTACTGAGAGTGAGCCAGTCATCGTATAAGCCATCGCATTGTAATTAATTGAAATGAAATTAACACTCCACCGTTAAGAGTTGAAAGTTGGCCGCAAATCACAAGATCACGGCTAAGAATCCACCAGCCAGGCAAAACTGCGCCAGATGATAGGTGATTCGCACCCAAAGTTGTCCTTGAGGAATGGGTTTTATAAAACGATTGTAAGACAGAAGGAAATCAGAAATTAAGAATAAGATTGACCCAATTGGCAGCAAACAATGTAAATATGATCTGGCTGGTAAACAAAGAACTGTCAGTAAGGCTAAAACGACGATCAGGCTTAGCACCCCTGCATAAATTTGGATCGCAATCCATAACACAGGTTTATGGTAGTCTCGTTTTGAAAAGGGAGAAAAGATCCTGTAAAAGACAGCTAATATTCCCACGAATATCACAATATTCAGGATCATCCACCAGATCCAGCCTTGAGGAATAGTACCAAAACGAAAATTTGATCTAATCTGTGTAACAAGGATGATCAGATAGCATAAATGTCCCAACAGGAAAGCCCCAAGCCCTAACATGAACCTGCGCTTGGGGAGCTGCAGCAAAATATCACCAATTAAGCCAAAAACCTGTCCTAGCAAGAGTAAACAGAAGACAAGATTGAGCTGCCAACCTGTGGCAATCAAAGTCCATAGGATCACCAAAACCATCGCCAACGACTTTGAAAACACTTTGATGGTTTTCCAA
>JAYELT010000095.1:0-2853 GCA_034717715.1 Chloroflexota bacterium
GGATCAATAACCGCTCTTAATCTCATGAAAATCAAAAAAACTTCCATATTGATTGTATATTGTTAATGAATCAAGATGTTTTGAAAAACTGCAATCCATTTTTCTTTGTCTGAAAGGGCAAAGGTCTGAATCTGCTTGTTTCAATTCTGCCACGTTTGCACGAAATATAACGCAGGTGGACATACACAAATTTCTCGCCCTGATCTAATACTGTAACATAATGGCATATTTTAGGTAACAAAAAGAGAGAAATCCCTCAAGAAAATTTGAACGTCTGACAAGGAGTTCTCTAATTTGTGCAAATATGCCATTCCTGGACAATAACAACTGACCTGATTCCTTATGATAAATCAAACATAAAAGTATATAATAAGAGAGTGTTGAAAAACTAATTGCTATATTGGTTGCATTTTCTTGCCAATGATTAGATATCCTTAAATAGCAAAATTACATGAATAAACACGCAATTGTAGGGGCAGACCTGCCTCAGCCCCCCGGAGGGGGCAGTGTCTGCCCAGGGCAACCACAGAGGGTTGCCCCTACGAAATTAACCAAATGTTTACAATTCACAATTTTCAACACCCTCTAATAAGTATATAATAAATATATCATCACTGTTTCGCCTTGGGTCATCGATCTAGGTTTGCGTTTTGAAGCAAATGGGGACGGGGGAATTGATCATGAAATTATATCCCTGTGTGGGTTTGTTGTGCCTGCATTGTTTAATGCGGTACGGTGGTCGCTTTTTAAGACATACGAGAACGTTTGCTTAAGGAAGTTCTGTTTCGTGAGGATCGTGAGGTGGTAATGGAAAGCTCCAACATTGGAACATGGATGATCGATATTGCGAGTGGAAAGGGAGTTTGGGATTCGCGAACAAAGGAGATCTTTGGGGTGGACCCGGATGAACCTCTCACCATGGAATTATTCTCCAGCCTTATCCATCCTGAAGACCATGGTAATAATAAGCAAGCCTACGATCAGGCAGTTGCCCAACAATCCAATGGCATTTACGCGGCGGATGTGCGCATCGTACACCCTGATGGCCAGGTGCGCTGGATCTCAACACGAGGAAATGCAATCTTTGAGGGGAAAAATGCTGAACGGAAAGCAGTCCGGTTAGTTGGGATCGCCGAGGATGTGACAGCAATGAAGCAATGCGAAATTGACTTGGGGGAAAGCAGGATCAAATATCAAATATTGGTCGAAACTATGAAAGATGGCATGGGAGTGATTGGTAAAAATAATATATTTGCATATGTCAACCCACGGCTGGCGGAGATGCTGGGCTACTCGCAGGATGATATGATTGGAGAACCTCCGAGTAAATTCTTTGATTCAAAAAACAAGACTGTTGTTGCTGATCAGCTTGCGCGGCGCGAAAAGGACCAAAAACAGCCATATCCCCTCACATGGCTTCGCAGGGATGGAACCGAACTGCACACCCTGGTGACCGCAGCTGCAGTTTTTACTGAGAATAACGATTTTCTTTGTAGGATTGCGGTTGTAACAGATATCAGCGAACAGATCAAAAACAATCAGCTTTTGGATAAGCGCATGATGGAACGGATGCGTGAAATTACGACTCTCATGGAGGTTTCCAAGGTTGTAGTGAGTTCCCTGAAATTAGAAGAGCAGTTGAAGATCATCTTGAAAATATTAAAGCAAGTGATTGAATATGATGGCGCGTTGGTAATGTTGTTTAAAGAGAAAGTGCTGATATCAGAAGCGTTTCAGTTCCCAATTGAACAAGAGATGGTCTTGAAGCTGGCTAAACCCTTCACACACATGGAGTTGATCGACAAAAAATTTAAGTTCGATGAAGCCATTTTTTTCCCGGATGTGAGGGATTTGGATTTGGATAAGGATACGCTTGATTTTTTCAATTTGACCACTTCAATGTTAGGATCATTCCCACCTGAAATACGTTCCTGGATTGGTGTGCCGATCAAGAGCCGAAATACATTGATTGGTGTTTTGGGTGCTCATTCAGCACAGGTGGCATTCTTCACCCCTGAGATGGCCAAACTGATGCGAGCCTTTGCGAATCAAATTGCGATTGTCTTTGAAAATAACCGGCTCTACAACCAGGCGCAAACAGCAGCAGCAGCCAGTGAGCGAATCCACCTCGCCCGTGAGCTGCATGATTCGGTTTCGCAAGATCTTTACAGTATACGTCTTTTTGCTGATGCATCGCGATCAGCCTTGTTGGCCGGAAGTTTTAAAGCGGTCGAGAAAAACCTGGATGAATTGATCGTTATTGCTCGCGCTGGGATGGATAACTTGCGCCTCCTGATCTTCGATTTGCGTCCACCCGTGCTGGATGAACTAGGATTATCGGACGCACTGCGAAAACGCCTGGAGACTGTGGAGCAACGTTGTGGGATCCTCGTGGAATTTCAAGTTGAAGGAAAGCCCAAATTCTCCCGCGATATGGAAACCCAGCTTTATTGGGCGATATATGAAGCATTGAACAATGTGCTCAAACATGCTAAAGCGAAAAATGTGGAGCTGCGATTATGCTTCCATGAAAACCTGACGACCGTTACCTTGAAGGACGATGGTGTGGGGTTCGATCTCTTAATGCACGAACATTCTGAATTAAGTGGACTGAATAATATTGCCCATCGCGTTGAAAGTTTGGGGGGCACGATAAAAATTCAATCAAGTCCTGGAGAGGGGACTGTTATTCAGGTAAGTATCCCCTAATATTAGACCAGTGAAAAGTAGACAAAACCTGAGATAATCAAAAAAGGAGAAGGTCTACAATGAAATATTCTACCTCTATGGCTTTCTAAGTGTATCCAGGCAGGGGCGCGTCTCAAGGGCATTGAGCCTGTTGGGGCCGCAGGC
>JAYELT010000096.1:0-2847 GCA_034717715.1 Chloroflexota bacterium
GTCAATCGAGATTGGAGCCCCGCTTCCTTGTAAATCCATGCTCATGCAAAGACCTTCTTCTCTTCAGGTTTCCATTCCCTGGCTTTGAGGATGATCTCTTCTTCGGGTTGTCCTTTGAGCCATTCATCGAAGGGTAAGAAGTCAGGTGTATCAATTATGATTGATTGCAAATCGCCAGCGATTGGATAGTACCCGATTTTGTGTACAGACTCCACAGCTGTGTGGATGTTTACAGAGGGTGTATCTGAAGGAACATTGCCAATAAAAAATAAGAGACCGCCGCCTCTGCCCATGATATTGATCCACTCTCGAATTTTATCAACAATCACATCAGGAGAGCTGTCTCTCATAAAACGCCCATTTAGTGATCCAAAGATAGGTAATTTTTTATTACCTTTTCCATGTGAAAGGGCAAATTCCTGCAGCCATTCCATGTTCCAATCTTGAGTGCGACCCATCCCGGAAAATGCTACATCTATGAACATCGTTTTAGATGCAGTTTCCCAACAACTGAACATCATTTCCTTGTCAAACTTTTCAGGATCTTCCTCGCAGTAGTCCGCAGCAGCTAATCCAGCAGCTACTGTCATTTTCAATTCTTTCTTGCAGCGATCAGCTAAACGTTTTGCCGATGGCACAACCCATTCTTCAACCAGGTCGGGGGGTAAGTTTGGAAAACACGCCCACGCGTCAGCGCCAGCCGATGCTTTAGCGCCATACGCCTTCTGTGATTTCATAAATGGAAAAATGACATCATTTTCGACGTAATCAAACAATTCTTGAGCAAATACTTTATCACGCATAATTGCGCGCACAGCTTTCGGATAACCCATTGCCTGGCAAATCATACTAAAAGGGGAACAAAAGAAGCCCTGACCAAATGGGCCGGAAATCTTTTCTGTCACAATCCCGGCAAGCTCTGATGCCATCGGAATACGCGCTTTGGTCACATCAAGCGGTCCAAGTTTATCAAGATCTGACTTATTCTTGATAAGTGGATGGTTGGTATCAACGGTAGGCATTGCGGTATCACTATAGATAAATTGGGCTCCAAGAGCTTCAACTTCAAAGTTATATGCGTCTGCAATAATTGAGTCAGAATCAAAGCGATACCACCGGTTTACAGCGAGATGAACATCAACCAGAAGCTCAGCATCCCAATAATATTTCCTGGCAGGCACCTTTGTAATATGCATCGCATGATCATGAATTTGGGGTCCCATAAAGGGAATGCGATCTGCGTGTTTGCCCGTTAATGTGGCAATTACTCTGCCAAGGTTATCCAATTTTCCAACGTGAAGTCCCTTACCATACAACATTCCATGGATCATACTCATAGTTGGGTTTGCCATTCTAGCCTCCTACCAATTCTAACGCTTTTTGCATAGCGACCATAGCATCCTTGCCCCAGGCATCTGCGCCAATTTCGTCGCAAAACTCCTGGCTGGTAGGTACGCCGCCAACCATGATCTTGAGTCCATTGCGAAGCCCTTGTGCCTCAACCGCTTCGATGACGTTCTTCATCTCCAGCATAGTGGTGCTCATATAAGCGCCCAAGCCGAGAATAGCTGGTTGGTGCTCCTTGACCGCGTCGATGAAAACCTCCAGCGGCACATCAATCCCAAGATCAATAACTTCGAAGCCGGACGATTGCAGCAGAGCGATCACCAGGCTTTTTCCGAGGTCGTGCATATCACCTTCAACCACGCCAATCACAACCTTGTGCGTTGGTTTGCCATCGCTGCCTTCTTTAAGCTTTGGTTCCAGTGGTTCCATGGCAGATTTGAAAGCATCGGCTGAAAGGATCACGTCGGGCAAAAAGTATTCGTTGGCTTTCCAGAGGTCGCCGGTTTTACTGATCCCGGCAACCACGCCCTGGTTCAAAATCTCCAGGGGGGGAAGACCTTCTGCCAGGGCATCTTCGACTAACTTGGCAGCATCTTCATCTTCGCCCTCAACAACAGCATTCAGTATTTCCAAATATTTTTTAGACATAGAATCTCTCCTTGAAAAGTTTCTTTGTCCTATTATGACAGAACTCAAAATAGAAGACTGTCGTCTGGACGACAATCTATAAGATTCTTTTTATAATTGGTTAATCAATTTGAGATCGAATTTTGGGTGTGTGCTCACTCCCATGTGCACAACCGCCACGCCAATTCTACCGCCCCTTGAGCTGAGGCATGGTAACCGTCGGCGCCCACTCGATTGGCATATTCTTCACTGACAGCTCCCCCGCCTATGATCAGTTTTATTTTTGACCTGAGACATTCTTCGGAAAGACGGTTGATCACCGGATCGATTTCGAGTGAAGTTGTAGTTGTTGAGGCTGATAAAGCTAATATATCTGGATTAAATTGTCGGATTGCGAAGATAAACTGGTCTGGGGGGACGCTAACACCCAAATCGATCACCCGAAAATTTCTGGCTCGCAGCAGCATAGCCACAATCGTTTTACCAATATCATGGATATCCCCAAAGACAGTGCCGATGATAACCGTTCCAACCACTATTTCCCGCTCCTGCTCCAGTTCAATATTAGCTTCAACGATCGGCAATGCTAGTTTCATAGCGCTGGCAGCTAGAACAACATCGGGGAGGTCAATCTCACACCTCGAATATTGACGATCAACTTGTCTCATCCCCGTGGTCAAAGCTTCCAGGGCTTTGAGCGCCTCAATATTTTGGGATATCGCCTGATTGACCCATTTTTCTGCACTATGGTCATCCCCTTCGACTACTGAACGCGTCAAGGCATCCAGAATTTCCATGTGTTCGGGGGGGATGATCACCAGACGGCGCCCCTCTTTCCACACATAACCTTGCGATCTAAGCTCACTCAAACAG
>JAYELT010000097.1:0-2845 GCA_034717715.1 Chloroflexota bacterium
ATTTTGATCCAAATACCACCTATGAATGGTATATTATTGGCAAACCAGGCAGAGCTTCTAATCATCCTGGTGAAATAGTTGCTTCGGGATCAGGCAAATCTGATGATTTTGGCGCAGTTTGTATTGATGCATACGAAATACCTCCTTTTGATGTTGGAGAATATTCTGTAATATTTGATGATGCTAAGAATGACAATTACAGAGTTCTTGAGTATGTTGGAGGGTCATCCTGAGGTGACCCCCGAAAATTGACCGCAAGCTAAGGTAGGATCAAGACAGTTTGTAGAAGCATTACATTGCAAGAAAACGAAAACGGGTCAGTCATCAGTCTCAGTTAAAAGTTGCCCTGGAAACGTTGAGAGGTCAGGTAACGATCAATGGACTTGCCAGTCAATGGCAGGTCCATTCGAACCTTGTCAGGAGCTGGAAAAAGAACCTGACAGAGAATAGCACTCAGGTTTTTGAATGATAAAGTAACTGCATCAAGAAAATTTGATGAAGAGTCTCCAGCTTCCCAGTCTCACCTCATCAAAACCTCAGATAAGCAGTCCAATAGTTTAAATATTTTTGGCATTAGACCCATTTGCTATCTTGGGGATCTCATTAAATTTGTGATTTAATAGACAATAGGTGTAATAAAATCATCTTTAGTTCATTCTGAGAATCTCGGGGGAATAGTTCGTCCCTTTCTCGTCAGCACATCCCACCCCTTTTTCAGGTATGTACTTAAATCAACCTTTCCAGGCACATAAGCATCATGCCAACCCTCAGGAACTGTGATCCATTCATATAATTTCCCCCGCCAGGCTTCAAGAAGCAGGGGTTGTTGCTTCATAAATTCAGCTGCACAAACGACTTGATTCCCAGATGCCGTTGCAATCTCTTCTAGCCATGTCAGACCAGCTTCTTCTCTTAACAAATGATGATCAACAATCATAATTTTAACATGCTGAGACAATTTAATCGCGTTTCGTTTTGCCATTTTTCTTTGATCACTGGATAGGATCGATAAATAAAATGGTGGTCCAGACGTGAAAACAATATCCGGATGCCATGTGATTATCTGATCGATTGATTCCTCACTCAAGAACTGATGGTCTGACGCATGAACGAATACTTCTCCATCCTCTTCAATCCTTGTCATCATAATAGAGACTGCTTTCCTATTCCGCAGGCCATGCGGCATCGGATTTGAAAAGCAAAAATTATCCACAAATTGTCCATCAACCTGTGACAATTCACGGTTTAACGCTTTTTCTAAGGCCTGCCTTCGTTGGTTCTCAAGTTTGGAGGTAGATTCTGCCCCCTTTGACCATATTTTACATTTAGTGAGTGATGCCTTCACATCATTCAAATCCAATTGATATGGATTGGCATTGGATAGGGGTATATGATCGCCATCATAGTGACTGAAAATCACATCCGTTGCATTATCAATCGCCTTAATGATCTTTGTTCTAATTTGCGCACCGACAGCGACTTGAAATGGATGGGGTAATAAGCCATGACGATTCCAACCTAGCGCAATCCCTGGATCGATTAACACTTTTTTGTTCTTCAACGAAATGAAACAACAAAGCCCTCGAACGCCGAAGGATTCTGTTCCCAATATCCTGATCTTCATACCACTTCCAATAGCTTTTGCAGTTCTAAAATTGGTATCCCTATTTCAATGACCAGCTAATCAACTTCAATGACTCTCCCTGCACCTCCTGGGAGATAGGCTTGCGGATAAAGCCCCTTGATCCGTGATTTTTGCCGGGTGCAGTGTGTGGCACAGATCAACCCCAAACCCTTCAAGTCCCGAGGGGATGTGCTGTGTAAGCCACCGATAATTCCATAGACCGTCCCAAATTGGGAAGCCGTTCCAAGGATCGTTTTCATCCGGGGATGAGAACAACCCACAAGCAGCACTAATCCTTTAGATGTTTCCATCACCATTGCCTGTTCGATGCCTTCTAACTCACCAGTTGAAAAAATTCCCTTGTGCATTTCCGTGGGACCGTGCACAACAACAGTTTCCTTTACATTCCCAACCTTGCTCATTGAGGGGGGAACCCAAAGCTTGACAGCATTGTTTTTCTGCAGAAATAATGGTAGTCCACCAACATGATCATGATGAGCATGCGAAATGAACACTTCATCAACAGTGCTGGGATCAATTCCAAGAACCGACATATTACTGAGCAGGATCTCACCATTCGCACCAGTATCAAACAGGATCTTTTTTTCATCACCAATTTCCACCAATGCAGCGAACCCCCAGTCTGCTTTTAAACCATTTACGACAGGTGGTGTGTTGTCAAAAACAATTGTGATTTTCATAAGAAACACCTCATTTCCAACCGGTTAGAGTTCCAAAATAACACTTCTAGCTATGTCCATGTACAACAACAAGCAGATGAACTTTCGTACTGAGGCAAGTTTAATTTTTTCTACCTATGCAATAGAGATAACATGGTATTATTTTATTATTATAACGCTTAATGACTGGTTGACACCAGTGCAGACAAAAATTATTTCCAGCAATATGTAAAGGTGGTGATATGTCAAAGAAAGTTATCAGCTTGATATTAATCATCCTTGGGGGGACATTCATGATCCTGTCGTTAACAGCAGATCTAATTGGAATTGGTTCATCCCCGGGCATCAATTATGCACAAATCGTAGGCGCTGTGGCTGGATTGGCAGCTCTCATTTTTGGTGTTTGGTATGGGCGTGCTAAACCAGATGAGAAATAAACCAAATTTGTAACGCTTTTCCCTGGGATCAACTTGTTCACCTAACGCAGAGTAGTAATTTCACGCGCACAGCCTGTGATGATGTTTTTGCATGTGCTGCTTCA
>JAYELT010000098.1:0-9209 GCA_034717715.1 Chloroflexota bacterium
TCGCCAATGGCGTGGAACTTCCATAGGATCATCTCCTTAATTTCTTTTTACAAACGAAACAACATAGTGTTGATCGTTATTCGTGCCTGAGTCTACCGAAATGAGACTCTCAGAAACTATCAGATTGCCAATTTTAAGTTTTTAAAGGCCAAAAACGCCGTTTTTACATATTAATGTTGAGAAAAATAAACCTGCAGGGAGCTTTCATGAGGTTTCAGGGGAAAATAATGATATGATTTTGACAAACCCCAATCTCTGATTGCCATTCCTGGAGGTTTTGATCATGATTTTTCAATTACTGGATGAAACCCTGCAAATTGACATCTTCTATGAATGCGAGGACGAAGACCTGGAAGATAATGTCTGCATATCTATTGTTGAAGACTGTCCCCACGACGAACGGATCTTACGAGCAGGTGAAACCCATATTTATTTGACACCTGATGAGGCTCGGATTCTGGGTGATGCTTTGCTTACCGCTGCCAATCACAGTGAAACAGAAGAAGCTGAATGAGGAAATGCCTTTGAAAACATTAACACAAGAGGAAGTCCGCACGGCTATGTTAGCTGCGCAGGGCTTATTGCACCCAGCCGAAGCCCCCGCGACGAAGGAAGATATCCTGCCTTTTATCCAGCGCATGGCTTACTTGCAGATTGATACCATTCACGCCGTGCACCGCAGCCACTACCTGGTCTTATGGAGCCGCCTGGGCGAATATGACCCAACCTGGCTGGATGAGATCCATCAAGAGGGTCAGCTCTTCGAATATTATGCGCACGCACTGTGTTATTTACCAATTGAGGACTACCTCATTTTCCGTGGACGGATATTGCATGATGAGCGCATCGGAAATAAATGGCAGAAATGGGAGGCAGCTTACCCGGAAGTCATTGAGCACGTTCGCTCGGTGGTGAAAGAAAACGGCCCGGTTTGCTCATCAGATTTCAACACACCTACTGTCCAGACCGGTTGGGGAAGTATCAAGCAGGAAAAATTCGCCCTCCAGCGCATGTTTGCCACCGGGGAGATGATGATCCCATTTCGGGTGAATTTTCGCCGTTATTATGATTTTCGGGAGCGGGTCCTCCCAAGCTGGGATGATGCTGATGCGCTGAACGCAAAGGCTGCCCTTGAAGCATTGATCCTCAAGGCAGTTCGTGCCCTCGGTGTCGCCCGGGAGGATTGGGTACCACCATATTATTTTCTTCCCAAAACAGGTGTTCCAGAACTATTGAGGGACCTGGCGGCTCAAGGAAAAATTTATCCGGTCACGATTGAGGGTTGGGAACAAGCAGCATATATTAATCCAGAACAAATGCCTTTACTGGAAACAATTACAAGGGGAGATTTGACCCCTTCGCATATCACTTTTTTGTCTCCTTTTGACCCACTAATTTCTGATCGGAATCGCACCAGAGCCCTATTCAATTTTGATTATAAAATGGAAGCCTTTACCCCGGCCAAGGACAGGCAGTATGGTTACTTCTGTCTTCCCATCCTGTATAAGGGTCGGTTGGTTGGTCGTCTGGACCCGAAAGCACACCGAAAAAGGGAGCTCATGGAGATCAAGAACCTGTATCTGGAACAAGGTGTAACGATTGATAAGGATCTGATCAATGCGCTTAAGGCTACCCTTAAAGCCTTCGCTGAATGGCACGGTATGAATGAATTGCTGATCAGTGCGGCACACCCGTCTGAACTGGGGGAGGTTTTATTGTGAACTCAAAGCCTGGATTGGTACTTTGCTTCCTTCAGCATGGAGAAGACATCCTGATGCTGCATCGACATTTCCCTCCTAACCAGGGTTTGTGGAATGGTGTCGGTGGACATATTCAACCCGGCGAAACACCCCGGGAGGCTGTGATCCGCGAAGTGGCAGAAGAAACAAGTTATCGAATCACGGGAACACACTTTGTTGGTTTGTTGACCTGGGATGGCTTTGAAATTCCCCCAGGCGGGATCGTGATGTTCACAGCTGAGGTGCCACACAAGGATTTCTTGAACAACCATGAAGGCAATTTAGCATGGAAATCACAAGCATGGGCGTGTACTTCACCAGATGTGGTGGACAATATCCATGTCTTTCTACCAAAGGTCTTAGCAGGTGAAAAACCCCAGCATTATCATTTTAGCTATAAGAACGGTGAACGGGTGCGTGACCGAATTACCGATCTTCCCGAGGACTTTGATCTCGATCGACCTTATCACCCCAATAATGAAATTATCGAGGAACAGCGCGGGGATTATTTGCTCAGTACCGATAGAGATCGCCTGCAATTAGACATTATTGAGGATTTTCTATCAAAACGCGCTTATTGGGCTGAGGGAAGAAAGCTTGATGTGATCGAGCGTTCAATCCAGCACTCTGTCTGTCTTGGTATCTATCACAACGGATTACAGGTGGCTTTTGCCCGGTTGGTGACCGATGAAGCGACTTTTGCCTGGCTGGCTGATGTCTATGTCGACGACGCCCTGCAGGGGCAGGGGTTGGGTAGATGGTTGTTAACAACGGTGTGCCAATATGTTGACCTGAAAGGGATCAAGAGAACCGTTTTGGCAACCAAGGATGCGCAAGAATTTTATAAGACTTATGGCGGTTTTGAGATCCTGGCTTCCCCGGAAATGTGGATGAGCAGGAAAGGGCCGGAAGCTGAATGATGTCGTGTATTGGCAGTGAGAAGGAGTAAGACCAATGGAAACTAAGCGAGAGATGTTTTGTATCAGCACCGATCAGGAAAAGTTACAGATCGAAGTGATTCATCGTTACCTGACGGAAGAAGCCTATTGGTCAACAGGCAGGACGTTTGAGATGACACTGAAATCCATCAAAAATTCGCTGTGTTTTGGTGTTTACGACCAGGAATCACAAATCGGGTTTGCCCGGGTGGTAACCGATTACACCATTTTTGCTTACCTGTGCGATGTGTTCATCCTCGAAGAATACCAGGGGCAAGGACTGGGAAAATGGCTGACGGAAACAATCCTCAATGTGCTTGATGAAGAAGGTGTGCGTTGGACGATGCTGGCAACGCGTGATGCCCATGAGCTGTATGGTGAGTATGGTGGGTTCCAGAAGCTCTACTTACCGGAAAAATGGATGGGGCGTGTCAATCCACGCCTATTACGCAGTTCAGGTCAGAGATACACTGTCCCTGGCGATGGGATGTGATTGGTCAGGGTGCAGGGAATGGCAATTATGAATGGTTAGAAATCGGTGATGACATGCTGAGATTACAGTCATCCTGATGTTCTATTAGATTATTAGTTGATATGATGTATTTCCCAAAGTAATGTGATAAACATAAGACAATCAAAGTTTGAGAGGACTACTTTATGCTGCCAATAGGTGATGATAATTCTTCACGTCGGATTTTTCCTCTGGTTACATATGCCTTACTCATTGTGAATATCCTTTTCTTCTTGCTGGAATTACTCGGAGGGGACCCGTTTGTGATTAAGTGGGCGCTCGTTCCAAGCCGTTTATTTGCTAATCCTTTTGGGGAAGCTATTACCCTTTTTACAGCCATGTTCATGCACGCCGGGTGGCTGCATTTAGGAAGCAATATGCTTTACCTGTTAATCTTCGGGGACAATGTAGAAAATAGGTTCGGACATGGGAAATTCTTGATTTTCTACCTGGTCAGCGGATTAGCCGCCAGTTTTGCACAAATGCTGCTAACCCCGATTACCGATATACCAATTTTGGGGGCTTCTGGGGCAATTGCGGGTGTACTTGGTGCATACCTTATATTGTATCCAACGAGAAGGGTCAGAGTTTTAATGTTCTTTTGGGTCACCAATCTTCCTGCATTGATTGTAATTGGATTATGGTTCTTTTTGCAGTTATTCAGCAGCATCGGGACATTCGCCAGCACAGCGCAAACGGGGGGTGTTGCTTACCTGGCACATATCGGTGGATTCATCGCGGGGTTTTTGTTGACATTCATTTTCCGAGGTTAATGTGCATTTTTCGGATGATGAAAGAATCCCCAATATCTAATTGATCAATAGACCAAGTAATTTTTCACTTTTTACATGCTTCTTACAATCTCACAAAACCCGCCTAACATGCGGGTTTTATGATGATTTTGTAAGATGAAAAAATTCTATACAGAAAGGATCATGTGAAAATGAAGAAAATTAGCAAGATCTTATTGACCCTCACCATCGTTGGAAGCATTGCCCTGCTGACAATCCCCACTGGTTTGGTGTTTGCCCAGGAGGAAGCGCCACCCTCTGAACGGCGTGGCAAAGCCCGAAAGCAGCGATTGTTCAAACGTGATTTCACTTTGGATGAGATGTACGAGAAGATGATCGATCGATATGAGGATATGGGTTACCGGATCCAGGATACAGACGATATCGTTCAAAGGCTTGAAAACCGGATAGAAACCTTGATCGAAGAAGAACAGGATCCCGCTGCTCTGCAAACGATCCTGGAAACCTTCGAAGACAACATGGCGGTTGTTGAGGAAGCTTATGCTGACGTCAGTAATCTGTTCGAAGAACATGAGGGATTCGATGATGAAGGTGATGTTCTGGATGAAGAACTTGCAATGATCACGCTGCGGAGCATTGCCGAAGGATTATTAGATGTACATCAGCTCGGAGAAGATGCTCGTTTTGGACTGCGTTGGGATATGATGGCTAACAACTATCAGAATAGGGATGAATAACGGCAACAGCTGTCCAGAATAAACTGGTGCTGTCCAAATAGATACTGCAGTCATTTCAAAAAAGCACAGTTGAATTATCCGCTGAAAACTGATTTGTTTGCAAGTGACTTTACAACCGCAGAAATTCTTTTGGGCAGCACCTTTTTGATATGCTTATGTCTAATCTTTCAAAACGATGGGATAGAATAAGCAAATCCCCCATCATTTTCACTGATCAGTGTTCATCGTACCAATAAAGGATCTCGTTACGGTACAAAGGGGATGTAGATACTGTAATAGAACGCCTGATAGGTCCAGACCGGTGTCGTTGTTATATCAATTTGTGAATCGAAGAGTACAAGCAAGGAATCCAAAGAAACCAAGGTTGTATCTCGACCGTTGAAATTCTGAATCGCGGGGAATGTGATCCATTCCTCATCCAGCAATAACCAACCCACCATCTGATTGGATTTGCCCATAGGCTTTCCCCCAAGTATATAAATATTGTCATAGATATTTGCCACGCCAAAGTCATATCGTCCCTCAGGCAGCGCTACATATTTGCTCCAGGGGTCTTCTCCCCCAGAGTCCCTTGAGGGGAAATAAGCCTGGGCATCTTTTAAGATATCACTATTATTCCTCCCCCCTAAAACAATGATCTTATCCGTCAAAGCCACTGCCCCAGCATCCTGTCTGGCAATGGGCATCTGCGTCCCCTCACGCCAATTATCCTCAATAGGATCATAGATATACACATTATCCAATGCCCTTTGCCCATCCCACCCTCCAAATAAATAGAGTTGGCCTTCAAAATCAGCTAAGGCATAGGCACAGATCGGCCTGGGTAATAAAGCTCCCATCCCCCAAACATCTTCTCGTGGGTTGTAAATCTCTAAAATATCTGTCGGCTGCCCGTTTGCCAACCGCCCACCAGGGACGTAAATCTTCTCACCGATCAAAACCCCCTGAACGTCAGAAACAGGTGTTGGCTTAGCTTTGATCTCCTCCCAGCGATCCTCTTCTGGGCTATAACGAAATCCCTCCTCTCCTAAACCTTCCGGCCCCATACCCGCCAATGAATAAATGTGCCCATTGTAAACCTCAGCAGCCATCCCGGATCGTGTTTCCGGTAGAGGTGCCCATTCTTGCCATCGTTCTGCGACGTCTTCCATAATTCTTGGCTCTGGCGTCTGTGCGGGTAGGATGATATTCGTGGTGAAGGTTACTATGGAAACAGCCAGAAGCAGCATCATCGCCACCCATACCCAGCGGTATTTTTGAAGCGTTTCACGTAGAGAAAATTGGGGCGCTTGCTCTTCTGCTTCACCACCCGGTACTGCGACAATGCCGTGCTCCATGCCATATAAAGCAGCTTCCGTGCGTGAGGCCACCCCTGCCTTTTCAAAGATGTTGCTAAGATGGACTTTGACGGTATTGGGGCTTATCGAGAGGGTCTGCGCGATCTCGCGGTTGGTCAGCCCTTTGGCTGCCAGCTGCAGGATTTCTTGTTCGCGTGGACTGAGTGTGTTTTCTTCAGGCATAAATTACTGACTTAAAACCGATTAATGATTGAATTATACTGGTATTCCCCACAATGTCGATCAATCATCCTAATGCTTGCATGTCTGTAAGGACCATCATCCGAATCAGTCCTTCGAAATCCACATTGGGCTCCCAGCCTAATTTCCTTTTGGCATAAGTTGGGTCAGCAACCAACAAAAACTTCTCTGCTGGTCGAAAGAAAGCTGGATCTTCAACGACAAAATCCCGGTAATCCAGATCAACCACATCAAAGGCGATCTGACAGAACTCACGAACAGAATGAGCTTGCCCGGTGCCGATCACATAATCATTGGGTGCATCCTGCTGCAGCATGGACCACATCGCCTTGATATAATCCCCGGCAAAGCCCCAATCACGTTTGGCTTCCAGGTTGCCCAGATGCAGCTCAGCTGCCAATCCTAATTTGATCTGGGCTGCGCCATGGGTAATCTTGCGGGTCACGAAATCAAGGCCGCGCCTTGGGCTTTCATGATTGTAAAGAATCCCTGAAACAGCAAACAAACCATGCTGCCGCCGGTAATTTCCTGTTATCAAGTGGCCATAAACCTTTGCCACACCGTAGGGATTTCGTGGGTTAAGACGCGTGCGTTCATTCTGAGGGGATTGATCAGGTTCACCAAATATCTCACTGGTGGAAGCCTGGTAGAAGCGTGCGCCTGGGGTTACCTGGCGCATACAGTCCAGCAAACGGGTTACACCCAGGGCTGTGGAGTCAGCTGTCAAAACCGCCTGAGACCAGGAAAGCTGTACGTTAGATTGCCCGCCAAGGTTGTAAATCTCATCGGGATGATAGGCATCGAAGATATCATACAGCGAGCCCTGATCCAGCAAGTCACCGTTTACAATTTCAATCTTCTCCTGGATGTGAGCAATGCGCTGATAATCTACGGTGCTGCTGCGCCGCACCATCCCTACAACCTTATAGCCTTTTTCCAACAGGAATTCCGCCAAATAGGACCCATCCTGGCCTGTGACGCCGGTGATCAATACAATCTTCAATATGCCTCCTTGAATATCAATACAGCCATCTTCCTCTAACTTTAGAAATCATTATACCAAGCATAACCTGATGCATTCGATATTAATCGTTTCGAGGTAAGATCGAGTCATTTCATGAGGGATAAGGCATTTTCGAATAATTTCTCTCATCCCAAACTTATCTATCCTTACACAACCCCCTCATTCTGTTAGCATAGTCAGCATATATATTAAATGAAAAAGGTGGGCTTCTCATCAAAGCCCACCTTTCTCCTGATATTTTTATTGTAATTCCAGCCGTATCAATCCGAATTGTTGAAAAAGGTTGAAAACACATACTTATATGGAAATTCATAACCTTCTGTATAGACTGAGATCTTGCGTGAGGTGACATTTCCAGAAATATCAAATGCGCGCACATCGAAGATTAAGATTTGTTCAGGGGAAACGGACAGTTGATAAGTTGTGGTTGACGGTGGTAAGTTGCTTTTCAATGCTTGATAAGGACCGCTATCCCAATAAACACCCAAATCATAGTGATCCAGCTTGGTTAATTTATCCCCACCCGTCCAATTAAAGGTCACTTTATTGCCCTGGTAGGGCGAACTGATCGGTTCGAAAGTAACCCATGGCTCAGTATGATCAATGATCGCATTGAAACTGAGATCCGCATCTTGATTGCCCGCACTATCAGTAGCAACTGCTAATAAGCCATAGGTGCTTCCTTCACCCATATCATTCGTATTTATCGGTGCTTGCCAACCGTTTGCACCATTGGTATCAGTACCCAATTTGACCCACTCATTTTTATTCCAGTTTCGCTTGTGGAACCAGAATACCACTGAAACGATATCATCACCTGCGCTGCCTTCTGAAACACTGGCACTGACAAAACCTTGCTGTGGCAAAGCCAGGATACCATCAGTTATATCCAATGTAACTTCCGGGTCGCTGCCGTTGGCGCCGCAATCAACACCTTTTATCAGCTTCACAGGAGAACTGAGCCCAGAGAAATTGCCTTCATAATCCCAGACTCTCAAGGCAAGCTTAAATGGGCCATCCGGCACATCTGTTTCACACAGATTTATTTCAGTCGTGAAAGAGTTACCGGCTTGTTTTTCCCCGATTGTGACCCAACTGCCATCATATTTTGCCAGGATTTCATACTTGATTACACCGACATCATCCCGCCCCCAACCCGCAACTGTCATTTTGCGAGTAGTTATGTAGGTCTTTGTGGCTGGTTTTGTCATACCACCCGTTGGGGGATTGGCTGGCGCATTACCAGATATATAATACGTGCGCCCCTCACCGCCGTACCATGCCGCCTCATATGCCAACCGCGGCCGACCTCCCTGAGTGGCTTCATCCCAATTGATATCCACATCACGGAAGGTGATATCCTCTGCGACACCCCAAACAGACTCCATACTTCCAGAAAAATAGCGCGTGTTCTCTGAAACCACCATGAAATGAACATGGTGCCCGGTGCTGTAACCGGTATCATCCACATTAGCGATATACTGCCCCTGCAAAACAGGTGTGCCGACTTTCTTTAAACTACTGGGAACGCTCCCCTGTGCAATATGCAGGTAAATCTGGTAAGTCCAGGGGGTTGTAGATTTATCCTGAAGCGTAATGCCGTTGGTGCAGGAGGTGTTTCCATTGGCACAGGTATCCTTCCAATGGAAAACAGCCCCCCCTTTTGATGCAACAATGGGAAACATCGTCCCATCTGCAAAATCAAAGGCATGCGTACAATAATAGATAGGATAACACGATGTGTGTCCAACAGACCAGGTCAAGCGCTTCTCTAGATTTGCAGCCCAGGGCAGGTAGTACCCGCCAAAAACCTTTCCAGATTTTGCTTGGGCTTGATCCTCTGTAAGGAAATCACCTTCAAAGTTCTTTTCAACCATCTGGGATTTACTGAAAATATCAATGAAGTTCTCTTCGTCCTCCAGGAGCACCTGCCACCGGCCTTCCGCATCACGCTCAGCAAGCGCCAGCTC
>JAYELT010000098.1:9309-34145 GCA_034717715.1 Chloroflexota bacterium
TTTTCCAGAGCGATCTTTTTCAGACATCTTGAGAATGGCGGGTTTTTTGTTTAACCAATCGAGTTACAAGTTTCCTATAAGAAAGTGTGGATAGTCGGAAGGACAAAACTATGCCCAGTTCATATTTAACACATGAGGGTTTTGAAAGACTACAAACGGAGCTGGATTACCTTCGCACAGAAAAGCGCAATGAGGTTGCTGTTCGTTTGCGCGATGCGTCAGAAGATGGTGAGTTGATCGAAAATGCCGAATTGGAAGCAGCAAAAAACGAACAGTCCTTTGTCGAAGGGCGGATCAAAGAGCTTGAGATTTTGCTGGCTAATGCACACCTCATTGAAAAAACCAATACAGACATCATCCAGATTGGGTCTGAAGTTAAAGTCCATGAAAAAGGATATGACCCTGAGGATTACGTGATTGTTGGGGCTGCTGAGGCAGACCCGCGTCTGGGACGCATCTCTAATGAGTCGCCATTAGGACAGGCGTTGCTTAATCAAAAGGCTGGTGATAAAGTTAAGGTTGATGCCCCCGGCGGCGAGTTTGAGATCGAAATTCTATCGGTTGAATGAAATCTATTATTAAGAAGATGACCCCGCCCGGCGTGACTGGTCGGGGTTTTTTATATTATGAGTTAGGATTGGATCATGCTTGAAGAATCATTTTCGGAATTAGAACGAGTACGCCTTGAAAAATTACACCAAATGCAAGAGGAGGGAATAGATCCCTTCCCAACACGAGCTAAACAAACGCATACCAGCAAGGAAGCGATTGATGCCTTCACAAGCAATGAAGAAAAGGGTGACACAACGCCAATTCAAGTAACCTTGGCTGGCCGGTTAAGAGCTTTACGCTCAATGGGAAAAATCGCATTTGGACACATGAAAGATCGGGACGGCCGTGTTCAGCTTTTCTTTAGGATCAACGACATTGGCGAGAAGAGAATGAGAGAGCTGGGAACCTACTACGACCTGGGTGATTTTATCCAGGCCAGCGGCTATATGTTCCGAACACGCCGTGGAGAGGTAACACTGTATGTGGAGGACTTCAAAATGCTGGCAAAAGCGCTGCGCCCCCTGCCAGCTGCCAAAGATGAAGTCATAAATGGTGAGGTAATCCGTCATGCCACATTAAGTGACCCGGAAACCCGCTATCGCCAGCGTTATGTGGACCTGGCTGTAAACCCCGACATTCAGGAGATCTTTAAAACTCGTGCAGCAACCATCCGAGCCTTAAGAAATTTCCTTGACCAGCGCGGCTTTATAGAAGTAGAAACCCCCATTCTGCAGCCGATCTATGGAGGTGCAGCAGCACGCCCGTTTATCACCCATCACAACCAGCTCCATCAAGACCTCTTCTTGCGAATTTCATTTGAGCTTTATCTCAAACGTCTGCTGGTTGGCGGGCTTGAACGGGTTTATGAGATCGGTCGGGATTTCCGCAATGAGGGTGTTTCGTATAAACACAATCCGGAATTCACCCAGCTGGAGTATTACTGGGCTTTTGCGGACTATATGGATGTGATGGACATGACCGAATTGATGGTCGCCGCTGCGGCTGAACAGGTATTGGGTACAACGAAAATCACCTTTGATGAACAAGAGATAGACCTTGCCCCACCCTGGAAACGTCTCGAGTTACGACAGGCTATCATGGATCAGGTTGAGATTGACATTGCCGAACACCCAACTGCTGCTGCCCTTGAGGGCGCGATGAAAGAGTTACAGTTAAATCCAAAACCTGGATCAACCCGCGGCAAATTGATTGATTCATTGATCAGTGACTTCATAGAGCCCAAATTGGTCCAACCCACTTTCCTGTATAATTACCCGAGAGAGATCTCTCCCCTGGCGAAAAGCAAGCCTGGAAACCCGGAGATCGTAGAGCGCTTTGAAGGCTTCGTTGGCGGCATGGAATTGTGTAATGCATTTACAGAACTGAACGACCCCCTCGACCAGGAGCAGCGCTTCCTTGAAATGGGACGTGCCTATGCAGCCGAAGACGAAGAACAGCATCCCATGGACCAGGACTACTTAACAGCACTCAGCTACGGCATGCCGCCCGCTGGCGGCTTTGGGATTGGCGTTGATCGATTGGTAATGCTTTTCTGCGGGCGCCGGAGTATTCGTGAAGTAATCTTATTTCCCCATCTCCGCAGCTTGAAAGAAGAGGAATGATCGTATTGATCATTTAAAGACTTGGAGCACCACAGCTAACCGGGGCAAACCGATCTGAAGGAAAACGAGCTTATATGGACGAGCAAGCACTGATCAAAGCGGCATTGGAAGGTGATCTGAATGCTTTTAACCGTCTGGTAATGCATTATCAGGATATGACATACAATGTCGCTTACCGGATTATGGGGGAACACGCTGCATCTGATGACGCCACCCAAGAAGCCTTCATTTCTGCTTACAAAAAGTTAAACCAATACCGTGGGGGTTCCTTTAAAGCCTGGTTGCTGCGGATCGTTACCAATGCCTGCTATGATGAACTGCGTCGCCGTCAGCGCTATCCTGTCACAGCACTAAAACCAGAACTTGATGACGGCGAAACCCTCGAGGATCCATATTGGATCGAGGATGATGCCCTAACACCAGAAGAAAGATCAGAACAAAATGAGCTGCATACTGCAATCCAGCGCTGCATCAACGCCCTGGAAGAAAAGTTTCGGATTGTGCTGGTGCTGGTGGATGTTGAGGGGTTGGATTATGAGACCGCATCCGCTGCAGTTGGAACGCCACTTGGCACAATTAAGAGTCGTTTAGCGCGTGCACGGAACCGGGTACAAAATTGTTTGCAGAAGTTCAGGGAACTTTTGCCAGACCTCTTTCGTCTAAAGGATGAGGAAACTGCATGAATAGCGAAAGAGAACGAATACGAGATCTTAATACACTTTCAACTTACCTGGATGGCACTCTGAATAAAAACCAACGAAACAAATTAGAACTCCGTTTGGTGGGTGAGCCTGAACTGCGCCAGTGGTTGGAAAACTTACGTCAAACAAAGATACTTCTCGGACGGTTACCGCGCATTCGGGCGCCACATAATTTCACACTCACACCAGAAATGGTGCCCTTGCGCACCCGTAAAAAACAACCTATGTTTACCTCATTGCGCCTGGCATCATCACTGGCGGCTGTGTTACTGGTCGTTTTATTGGGCGTGCAATATCTGTTTGTCGAAGGTCGATTATCCACAAGATCCTTCTTAGAAGCCCCCATGATGGAATCGGTCAGCGAGATCAGCGAAGCCAGTCCCGAACCCCTGATCCAGTGGGGGGAACCAAAGGTCGAAGGTGGTGGGGCTGCCATGGGTGGTGAAGGTGTGGACGCAGCTTCATCCGCAATCGAAGAGCCAATAGAGGAAATTGCAGCCGCACCGCCAGAAGAAGAAATTGAAGCAGAGAACTCAACACCTGCAGAAAAACGGATTCCTGAAGTTGCCAATGAAATGGAAAGTTTTGATGCAGTATCCGATACTGAAGATGATCTAATCCTTGGTATCAATCCTGAACAGGCCGGTGAGATCATTGATCGCAGTGATACCACCCAAGACACTGAAGGGATCCCCATAAATTGGCAAAAAATGGTCCGGTGGGCCCAAATCGCACTGGCAGGCATTGCACTTAGCGGTGGCTTAGCTTTATGGATATTACGCCGTAAGCAATTGCCCTGATTGAATTTCCCTGAATTTTTTCTTGAGACAATATGCAACTTTGACATGTGCACTCAACTATGGGGTCTTTGGCATCACGTCAATGCCATTCTGGGAACAACAAACCATGCCAAAGCAAAGGCCACTTGTATCCCCTCGCTGAACACACCAGGTTTGACATAAGCACCCCCGCAAAGTATAATCACACCTCATAAAATTTGTATTGTTTTGGGAGAGAAGCACCATGTCACAACAGGAAGAAATTAAAACAAAGGAGCGCTACACGGGGACGGTGCTTAAGACCACACTGCAGGGAGCATTAGTTGATATCGGTAGTGAGATACCTGCATTTATTCACATTTCGCAAGCAGTAAAAGACAGCAATCCGAAAATCCAAATCAACAGTATCGAAGAGGTTTTAGAAAATGGACAGAAATTGGACTTTTGGGTCAAACGTGTTCGCAAGGATCGGATTGAATTGACCATGAAAGAACCTCTCGATTTGGAATGGCGCGAAATCAAGCCCGGTATGACAGTTAAAGGGCAGATCATCCGACTTGAGACGTTTGGTGCTTTCATGGAAATTGGAGCTGAACGTCCAGGGTTGATCCACATCAGTGAATTGTCACACAGTTATGTTCGCACACCAAGCGAAGTCGTTCGTGAAGGTGATGAGGTTGAAGCGCAAGTATTGGAAATTAATCGACGAAAGAAACAAATCAAATTGAGTCTTAAAGCCCTCCAGCAACTCCCAGAACAACCAAAAGTTGAGAAACAAAGTGGTGGAAAAAAGAAAGCACAACAAGAGGAAGAACCCAAAGAACCTGATTTAACGGCGATGGAAATTGCCTTACGATCTGCTATGGAGAAATCTGACAACGATTTGAACGAGTCCTCCCAGAAGAAATCTCGAATGGCAAAGAAAGCTTCCGCAGAACGGGAAGACATCCTTTCTAGAACATTGGAGAATAAGCTTGGTCAAGATTCCTGAGTTGGACATCGCAACAACGAAGACAAACCAAGCAAAATTTGATTAACCAATCCGGGAGGTGCCCGAATAAACGGCCCTCCCCTTTATATTTAATTTGGCAGTATCTACATAGGGATCCTTACACTAATGCGGCTGATTCGGATTTTTGAAATGATAGAGGAAGAATGACAACCAAGTATATATTTTTTACCGGGGGTGTCCTCAGTTCTGTCGGCAAAGGCGTTACAGCTGCGGCCACAGGCCGGCTGTTAAAAGCACGCGGTTTTAATGTCGCAGTACAGAAACTGGATCCTTATATCAACGTTGATCCAGGCACAATGAGTCCTTATCAACACGGAGAAGTTTTCGTGTTGGATGATGGTGCAGAAACCGACCTGGACTTAGGGCATTATGAGCGTTTTATCGACATCCGGCTGAGCAAGGTGTGCAACGTCACAACTGGCCAGGTATATGCAGAAGTGATCGGTCGTGAACGGCGTGGTGACTATCTCGGCGGTACGATCCAGGTGGTTCCTCACATCACTAATGAGATCAAACGACGAGTCGGCCTGGTTGGAAAGACAACAGGGGCAGAAATTGTATTGGTTGAGGTTGGCGGAACAATTGGAGATATCGAAAGTCTCCCATTCCTTGAAGCCATTCGTCAAATGCGGTTTGATATTGGACGGCAAAATACGGCATATGTTCATCTGACCTGGCTGCCGCATATTGGTGCGACTGGTGAATTGAAGACCAAACCCACGCAACATTCCGTCCGGGAGCTGAGGTCTATTGGGATTATCCCAGATGTAATTGTCACACGCTCTGATTACCCCATTGATGAGAGCATCTCAGAGAAAATTGCTTTATTCTGTGACGTGGATGCCAAAGCCGTCATTCCCATGGAAACCACCCCGATCTTATATGAGATTCCACTGCTTTTGGAAAAAACCCCTATTGCAGAAATTCTCATTGAACGACTCGATCTGAAAGCGCGTGAAGAACCCAATTGGCAGGAATGGGAAAACCTGGTCGCCGATGAGCGGAGGTCCAAACCTGTTATCAATATAGCTCTTGTTGGGAAATATGTTGAATTACATGATGCATATATTTCTGTACGAGAAGCACTCAAACACGCTGCACTGGCGAATGGTGTTGAAGTAAACCTTTCCTGGGTGCATTCCACAGATATTGAAAGGGACCAGGGATTCGATATCCTTAAAAACGCAGATGGCATCGTTGTGCCAGGTGGATTTGGCAGCCGTGGAATTGAAGGTAAAATTAAAGCAGCGGCATTTGCTCGCAGGAATAAAGTCCCGTACCTGGGGCTTTGCCTGGGCATGCAGGTCATGGTGATCGAGTTTGCCCGTGAAGTTCTTGGGTATAAAGATGCGAATTCATCAGAATTTGATCCTGGAACATCAGCCCCCGTCATCGACTTGATGCCAGATCAACATGATATCACTGAAAAAGGTGGCACAATGCGACTGGGTCTTTATCCCTGTCAATTGAGGGAAGGATCGAAAGCCCGGGCAGCATATCAAGTTGAAGAAGTGGCGGAACGTCATCGTCATCGGTTTGAGTTGAACAATCAATACCGTTCGGCACTTGAAAACGCAGGCATGATTTGTTCCGGTGTCTCTCCCGATAATCGTTTGGTTGAGATCACGGAAATCAGGTACCATCCCTTTATGATCGGGACTCAATTCCATCCGGAATTCCTCTCCAGACCCAACCGAGCTCATCCGCTGTTTATTTCATTCATCAAATCCGTCGTTGAACGCAGTGGCATTTCTAACGATTAGAGGTAAAAGTCATTACTCAAACAAAAAAGGGAAAGTTATGAAAAAGAAATTTGCTATCTTGATTATTTTCATTTTATTAACCGCTGTGTTAGCCGCCTGCAAAGCGACACAGACGCCTGTTGAGGTAAAATCACCTCCTGAAACTAATGATGCTTATCCAATACCTGAAACAGATCAGGTTGATCAAGCTTATCCTGTTGAGCAATTCGTCCCCTTACTGGAAGCGGCCTATCCAATCACTGAAGAGGACCTGCAGCAGCTTATACGAACCTGGTCTTTGACAAATTATTCCGAAAACGATGTCAACCAGGCTGCTCCAGCTAAAACGATCCGATTCTGCACTGATGGCAGTTATGAATTAACCACTGGCAGCGAAACAATTTCAGGAATTTGGACAACCAGGCTAAACTCGATCGAATCGATCCTGATCCTTGATCCTGACTCAGATCATGCGTTAACCTTCGATATTCTGGATCTGAATGACTCGCATCTCCACCTGCGCTCATTGCAAGAAGGGATTCAAATCGACGAAGAATACCAACCCGCCAATTAGATACTCAGGTTTTTATGAATAATCCAAAATTCTCTATTAAGAAAGGAATACTAAGGTAATCTATGGACACAACAATTATTTCTGTAAGTGCATTACAAGTTCTCGACTCACGTGGCAACCCCACAGTAGAGGTTGAAGTTATTCTTGGGGATGGCAGCTGGGGACGTGCAATCGTACCCTCTGGTGCATCCACAGGTGTACATGAAGCACTGGAATTACGAGATGGCGAGAAGGATCGCTTTGGCGGCAAAGGCGTGACCAAAGCCGTTCAGAATGTGAACACTCAAATTGCTGAAGCCCTTATCGGTGTGGATGCTACCCAACAAATGGCCATTGATATGGCGATGCTGGAAATGGATGGCACGCCGAATAAACAAGCGTTAGGTGCGAACGCCATTTTAGGAACAAGCCTGGCGGTCGCCAAAGCTGCTGCTGCCGCTGTATCGCTTCCCCTCTATCGTTACATCGGCGGTATTTATGCACATGAGCTCCCCGTTCCAATGATGAACATTCTCAATGGTGGCGCTCACACCGGCTGGCAAACCACTGACGCACAGGAATTTATGGTCATGCCCCTGGGTGCGCCCACCTTCTCAGAAGGGCTCCGCTGGGGTGCTGAGATCTACCACACACTGAAAAAAGTCCTGAAGAAAAAAGGTTATGCTACCCTGGTTGGTGATGAAGGTGGATATGCACCTGCCCTCAAGACCAATGAAGAAGCGGTAGAAATCATCTTAGAAGCCATTGAAAAAGCAGGTTATGAAGCTGGTAAAGATGTTGCGATTGCCCTCGACCCTGCCGCATCTGAATTCTACGATGAAGAAGAGAAAGTCTACAATCTACGCACTGAAGGTCGAAAACTGAACAGCCAGGAAATGGTAGCCTTTTGGATTGATTGGGTCAACAAGTATCCCATCGTCTCGATTGAAGATGGCTTAGCTCAGGACGACTGGGAAGGCTGGAAACTGTTTACAAAACAGGTGGGCAGCCGTATCCAGATCGTCGGGGATGACCTGCTGGTCACCAATCCCAGCCGAGTAAGCCGGGCTATTTCAGAGAATTCCTGCAACTCGTTGCTGGTGAAGGTCAACCAGATCGGCTCTTTGACCGAGACTATGGAAGCCGTGGCAATGTGTCAAAATCATGGCTGGACCACAGTTGTCTCCCACCGGTCAGGAGAAACCGAGGATGCCACCATTGCTGATCTTGCTGTGGCCCTGAACACTGGACAAATTAAGTCCGGCGCTCCCGCACGTTCAGACCGCGTTTCAAAGTACAATCAGCTTTTGCGCATCGAGAAGGAATTGGGCAGCACAGCGAAATATGCTGGCTGGGATGCACTGAAACGCTAAAACATTCCCCGCTCCAAAAACATAAAGAACCCGTAGAGACGTTGCGCGCAACGTCTCTACGATTTAATTAGAATATCTATTAGAATATGCCTATGAATGAATCACTACAATCCCTCGAAGCAGAACTGATCACATGCCATAAGTGCCCCCGTCTGGTGGCATGGCGCGAAGAAGTTGCCCAAACCAAACGCAAGGCTTATCAAGACCAGGTTTACTGGGGCAAGCCAGTTCCCGGATTTGGCGACCCTGAAGCTAAGATCATGATCGTCGGACTCGCACCTGGTGCTCACGGCTCAAACCGCACAGGGCGCATGTTCACGGGTGATGCCAGTGGTGATTTTCTTTTTCCAGCACTTCACCGGGCAGGATTCACCAACCAGCCTGCAGCCAAGCATATCAATGATGATCTAAAGCTTATAGACATTTTCATCACAGCGATCTGCCGTTGTGTGCCGCCCCAAAATCGCCCCAAAGTGGATGAAATCAAGAACTGCCTTCCCTGGTTAGGCAGGGAGATTATGTTGCTTCCAAAATTACAGGGTTATGTTGCATTAGGCCGCATCGCGTTTGATGGGATTCGCAGGTTTTATGCTTTAAAAGGAACTCAATTACCCCGAATGCAGTTCGGCCACAATATACTCTTTGATCTGGGCAGCGATAAGCCCTGGCTGCTCGCTTCCTACCATCCCAGCCAACAAAACACCCTCACAGGCAGACTCACTCAGGACATGTTCGATGCAATCTGGGCAAGGGCGAGGGAAATGATTGGAGACTAGGTATTAGTAAATTCGGCAATTTGGGAGGAGGAACCAGGCTGCTTGATTTAACTGGTACAAGGTGGCAGATCAATCAAAATAAAAAGAAACTCGACAGCAACATCTGTCTATCTGTAATTTGTACTCAATCAATTTACAGCAACAAATACTCAATACATATACCTAATACCTGATACCTAATTCTTATTCACTTTTCACTGTTCACAATTCAGAAATTACCATTCACTATTCTTATATCTCCTGTTACCATCATCCCATGATCAAATTACGCCTTAATAACGTAACCTTTTCATATCCTTCCAAACCCATCCTCCAGGGTGCCTCTTGCAAGATACAGGAAGGATGCAGCGGCGTCATTGGCCCCAATGGCGGTGGAAAAACGACACTATTAAAATTGATCCTGGGGGAACTCCAACCAGACAAAGGATTTATCAGCAGGGATAAAGCGCTCAACATTGCATATATGGCGCAGGAGATTGAGCTGCCGCAAGATGTTACTGCATTTGAAGTTGTAAAACAGGGTGCACATCATGTTTTAGCTCTCGAAGCGGAATTATCAACAATTGAATCCCGTTTTGCTGACTCAAATTATTACTCAAATAAAAAACAGCTTACCAGCTTGCTTGATCAGCAAGAAAATATTCTGCGAGCTTATACCGAATTGGGAGGCCCCGGCCTTGACGGCCAGGTCAAATCCGTACTGAGGGCAATTGGACTGAATGATCATGAAATGCAATTGCCAGTGAAACACCTGAGCGGTGGGCAGAAAAAACTCCTGGGATTGGCGCGGATCATCATCAGCAACCCGGACATCCTCCTCCTGGATGAGCCAGACAACCACCTGGACCTGAATGGGAAATCATTACTTCAGAATGTCATCGAAGCTTTTTCAGGGAGTGTGGTGATCGTTTCCCATGATCGTTATTTTTTAGATATGATCGTGGATGAGATTCTGGAAGTTGAAGATGGGAACATCACGCAATTTGAAGGAAATTATTCTGAATATATGTTTGAAAAACGCTTACGGCTTCAACTTCAAGCAGCCAAATTTCAAGCCCAACAAAAGGAAATTACTCGACTCGAACAAGCTGCTAAACGCCTTTTGATGTGGGGAAAAGTCTATGATAATGAAAAATTCTCAAACCGCGGCAAGAACATCCTCAACCGGATTGACCGTCTGGAAAAAGTCGAAAAGCCACAATTAGATCGTGACAAAATTGAGATTCAACTGGGTGGGTGGCGGGGGAGCGAAAAAGTACTGGAGATCGCCAACCTCGTCAAGGGATTCCCCTCTACCAGGGATGGCACGTTTATCCCTATCCTAAGGGATATCCACCTCCTGCTGCGTTATGGTGACCGTGTCGGGATGATCGGTCCGAATGGGGCTGGCAAATCACTCCTCGTCCGCATGATTCTTGGTCAGGTAAAATCAGATTCCGGGAAAATCTATCTCGGACCCAGCGTGAAAACTGGTTATTATGCTCAGGAATTTGAGACCCTGAACCCAAATCCCAGTTTATTGGAAACTATCTGTAAAGCAGGTAATTTTCCTGAGAACAAAGGCGTGGCTTTCCTTAAGAAGTATCTTTTTAATTTCGAACAGCGAGACACGCCCGTTGGTCAATTATCAGGGGGGGAACGTGCACGCCTTCAAATTGCATTAATCACACTCTCAAGTGCGAATTTTCTCCTCCTCGATGAACCGACCAATCACCTAGACATTCCGTCCTGTGAGGTGCTTGAAGATGCCCTCCTTGATTTTAACGGCACCATTCTGGCGATTTCCCATGATCGATATTTCCTGGACCGAATCGTCGACCGCATTGTGGAATTAGATGGATATGGAACAACCGAATATTTGGGTAACTATTCAGAATATGAGTCTCAGCAACGCAGATAGATAGTGCTGCAAGAAAAATTCACTTTTTCCCCTAATCCCTAATACCAAATAAACCTTCCCCCATTCACCATATTTAAAATGTAGAGTGCCAGGGACGCCGACCCTGGCACTCATCAGAAGGAGAAGAAAAGTGTCTTAGCTAACACTATTGTATCAAATTCAAAGTTGGCTAACTTGACGATTACCCTACGATCACCCTACAGAAAGGCACTATTCCTAATTTCTCTTCAGGAGAATCCTGCAACCAGTACCAAATCTGATGCCATCGTAAGAAAATCCCGCATTACATAGAGATAGATTTACATGCCTATTCGTAGCGCAAGGCTTCCACGGGAGCCAGCGAAGCAGCGCGGTTAGCTGGATAGTAACCAAAAAAGATGCCCACTGCTGCCGAAAAGAAGGTCGCTAGCAAAACGGAATTTAATGTCAGCGAGACATCCAATATGGTACCGGACTGTATGGCAATTTGATTGACAACGAGGGAGATCGCCCAGCCTAAGATGATGCCAAAGAATCCACCAATCAAACTGAGCAGCACCGATTCTGTCAGAAATTGCACGAGAATGTCCTTTTTTCGCGCCCCTAGCGCTTTGCGCAAGCCGATTTCTCTTGTTCGCTCAGTTACAGATACAAGCATGATATTCATGATCCCAATGCCGCCAACCAATAAAGATATAGCACCGATACCACCCAAAAAGATGGTCAGCACGTTCGTGATGGATGCTGCAACTGCCAGGAAATCCTGCTGGTTCAAGATTGTAAAATCTTCCGGACTTCGGGGTGTTATTCGATGTGTCAGGCGAAGCACATCTGAAATTTGTTCAATAGCCTTATCGGCATCTTCAGCCTCAGATACAGACACCAGGATATACTGAACCTGGTCACGAGAACCCCCACGTGGTAAACGCGCTTGCGCTGTAGAAACAGGGATATAGACATTATTGTCTGGGTTGTAGAAGGCACTCCCCCCTTTAGCTTCTGTAACACCAATAATCCGATAGGGATAACCGCCGATTCGAATCGTATTCCCAACAATCCCTGTTTGCCGTCCTAACAAATTCTCAGCGATTTCCGGACCGAGGACAACAACGGCACTCCGGCCATCCACCTGGCTATCAGTAATGAACTCACCTTCAGCAATGGTTAGATTTTGGACATACTGATAATCCGGTGTGCTTCCCAGGATGGTGGTATTAATACTGTTATTTGAATGAGAGACCTCGCTATTCCCTGTGAATACTGGAGCAACATAGACAATTTCACTGGCACGACCAGACGTTGCCAACGCTTCAGCATCCCGTAAGGTCAGCTCTTTTGGATTGGTCACCTCTTCTGCGTCATTTCCATTAAGTATATAGATCACATTCGTACCAATGCTTTCTATCTCGCCTGTGATTGAGCTGCCAGCCCCTTCACCAATGGAAAGTAAGGCAATAACAGATGCAACACCGATCACAATACCCAGGATGGTAAGCAGCGAGCGCATCTTGTTGGCACTAAGACTTTGTACAGCTTCTTTTACGTTCAGGAGTAAATTCATTCCAGCACCTCCTGCTTCTCAATCAGGCCATCCCGCAAGTAAATGATTCGTCCAGCAACCTTGGCTACCTCTGGATCATGTGTAACGATCATAAGTGTTGTGCCTTTATTCTGATTAAGTTCCAAAAGCAGGTTCATGATCTCGTCCCCAGATTTAGAGTCCAGGTTGCCCGTTGGTTCATCTGCCAGGATGATCGCCGGTTCATTCACCAATGCCCGCGCGATGGCAACACGCTGCTGCTCACCACCAGACAGTTCATTTGGTCGGTGATCAATTCGATCCCGCAATCCCACGGCTTCCAATGCCTCTTGCGCAAGCTGCTTCCGGTTGCCGTTATTACCTGCATATCGCAGAGGCAGTTCAACATTAGCCAACGCGGTTGCCCGGGGTAAAAGATTGAATGTCTGGAAGACAAAGCCAATTTTATGGTTGCGGACCAATGCCAACTGGTCATCATTTAGCGTAGATACGAGCTCATCTTCCAGAAAGTATTCGCCCGATGTGGGGGTGTCCAGGCAACCAATCATGTTCATCAGTGTGGATTTGCCGGAGCCTGATGGACCCATGATAGCCATGGTCTCTCCTCTTCTCACATTAAAACTTACCCCCTGTAATGCGTGCACCTGAATCTCACCCATCTTATAGGTTTTAATCAGGTTTTCAACTCGGATGACGTTGTCTTGAATATCCATATGTTATCTAATTTCCAAATTGACCAAAAGGACCACCAACAGGAGCATGACCAAAGGGCATTTCACCAGTTATTTCTTCAGGAGGATTCAGGACGATCAATTCACCCTCCTCAATATCAGCTTCAATCACCTCACTGTAATAATTTGAATAGCTTCCGAGTGTCACCAACACAGCTTCATACGAACCATTCCGACTTACGAAAACCTGCTCCTGCCCATCAATACTGACAATTGCATCATTAGGTACAACAAGAATGTCATTCTTCTCATCCACAACAATATTCACAGCAGCGGTCATACCAGGTTTGATCCGATCATCTGCATCCTGCATATTGATACGAACCGTGTATTCCACAACACCTTGAACACTCTGTCCCACTGGCGCAAGTTCTGCGACTTCTCCACTGAAGCTATCTTCAAAATAGGCATCAAAAACCAGTTCAGCAGGTTGACCAACTTCAACAAAGGGAATATCAATTTCTGAGATTTGAACATCCAGATAAAGTTCTGAGAGGTCGTCCAACTGGACGGCTTGAGTGCCTGCCTGGACAACATCTCCTTTTTGAGCATGCAGCACTGTGACGACACCGTCAAAAGGGGCTTCGATTAAAGGGATATCCACTCGAGATTGAGCAATTGCTAATTGCGTTTCAAGAATGGTCACCTGGTCTGGATCAGGGCCAGCAGTAAGAAGGTCAACCTTTTCCTGAAAATCAGAGACACGGGTTTCTGCCAACGTCACCTGCAATTCAGCTTCTGCCACATCACGCTCAGAGTAACCCGCTCGACAATAATCGATATTTGCCTGTGCGACATTGACTGCCAGGAGATTATCAGAATTCTGCTGCATGTTGTACCTATTTTCTGCAAATTCGAGTGTATCTTCTAACTCCTCAATGCGATCATCTGTGCAGCGCTGATAATTCATGATCTCTCGTTCACTTTCAAGGTCGTCAAGATTCTCCTCAGAGTTAATCAAATCCAGTTTTGCTTGAGCCAGGTCTGATTCCCAACTATCATTGAGGTTGTCCAGATTGTTTTGAGCGTTGATCACGTCGATTTCCGCCTGCAAAATATCCACAGACAGAGAGTCTGGGTCGAGTGACATCAGCAGCATATCTTTTTCTATAGATTGCCCCAATTCTGCATTCACCTCACCCACGATCCCACTTGCAGACCACGTCAGAACCGCTGTTTGGATCGGCTGAACCGTTCCGGTCCCATAAATATTGGCGCTGAGGTTGCTTCGTTTGTAAGGCTCTGTCTCGATATTCGCCATCACCTGGCTCATTTCCCTCCGGGTGTTCAGGACACGCCATCCATAAATTGCTGCAATCACAACGACAACAGCAAGAAATATCCACCAACCGATACGTCTTTTCTTTTTCTTATTTTTTTGTGCTTCTGTCACGTTCTTCCTCCATTTGTTTTCTAATATCATATCGCACACGCCATTATATCGCCAAGTGTATGCAATCATAAGAGCTTGTGTAAGGTGTCATCAACATAAGTGACAGCTGTCATCTTCATTAACCATTGCCGTCATGATGAAATTTAGATGAAATATGCTAAGATAATGCCATGAATGAGAAAACACAGCTCGAACCTGGATTGCTCAAGACTTATCGTTTGCTAACCTGGGTCTTGGCGGGGATATCAACATTTCAGGCCGCGTCAATCTATCTGCGGGTAGGTTTCGAAAACTATCGGATTAACTCTGTATGGGTTTTCCCATTCGGCAACATTCTCGTTTTGATACTCTTGTATTGGCCGTGGATCAGATTAAAAACAGGTCGATTTTTCTTCCCTATCCTGATCGCTCTGGCAACGGTTAGCGGCATACTCCAAACATACCTGATCTCTATGATGCGATTCAACCCGGACGCGACCATCTCCATACTGGTTGAAGGTGCCCGAAACCTGACCATTCCCTTTGAAATCTATGAACTCAGCCTGGTGATGGCGTCCTGGCAGCTGGTTCCCATATTGTTTATCCCATTGATCATGGTCGCATGGCAGTATAACTTCAAGGCTGTTGTGGGGTATGTCGCAGCTTCCACTTTGCTGGATGTTGCAGTGTTCCTCACCTTGTTAAATGTAAATAGAATTTTTATCTCAGCGATCAGCGTGGTTGGCGTGCTGATGACACGTACTCTAACCTTCCTTGTAGTAGGTTTCCTGGTTTCTCGTATGATAGCCGCTCAACGACTGCATCACCACGAACTTCAGCGCGCCAATCAACAGCTCCTGGGGTATGCTATGACCCTGGAACAGCTAACCACAACACGGGAGCGTAATCGCCTGGCTCGGGAGCTGCATGACACACTGGCACACACGCTAAGCGGCTTAGCAGTTCAACTCGCCGCGATAAAAACCATCTGGGATAAAGATGAGATCTCTGCCAGAGAAAAATTGGACGACGCTATTAAAACCACTCGCTCTGGATTAAATGAAACCCGTCGGGCGTTGAAATCACTGAGAGCGTCACCACTCGAGGATCTGGGACTGTGCCTGGCAGTACAAGATCTGGCAAAAACAGCGGCAGATCGTTGTGGCGCAGTTTTGAAACTCGATGTTCAAGAAATCCCCATCGAAATCCCTCCTGATTTCAGACAGGCATTCTACCGGGCTGCACAGGAAGCGCTGGAAAACATCGTACGCCATTCGAAAGCAGAGCATATTACCCTGAAAATGGCTTATTCAGATGATATCCTCTCGCTTCAGATTAATGATGATGGCATTGGTTTTAATCCACAGCATCTTGACGCTGACACTTATGGCCTTCCTGGACTCCAGGAGCGAGCCGAGTTGATTGGCGGACAATGCGTGATCGACAGCCACCCGGAAAAGGGTACTACCATTCAATTTACAGCGGGAGTGTTAACCTCATGATCAAGGTGTTAATTTGTGATGACCAGCTGATGGTCCGCGAAGGACTTAAAACGATCCTCAACAACGTTGATGCTGGGATTGAAGTAGTTGGACTGGCATATGACGGTGCTCACGCCATCGAGTTAATCCCTCAAAATTCACCGGACGTGGTATTGATGGACTTAAAAATGCCCGGGATGAATGGCATCCAGGCTATTCGGTACATCCAGGAAAATTTTCGACATGTTCATGTGTTGGTATTGACAACTTATGACGCCGATGAATGGGTTTTTGATGCCATTCGCGCCGGGGCTGATGGTTATCTTCTCAAGGATGCCGACCAGGATACCTTGATCAAAGCGATAAAAGACACCGCCGTGGGGCGCACGCCAGTGGATCCATCGGTTGCTGGCAAGTTGTTTGAACAGGTAGCGCAGCATGCACCTGAAAGAGACTCCATGCTGGCGGACAAACTGACCCCCCGCGAATTAGAACTCCTTTCACTGCTTGTCAGGGGGTACTCGAATGCACAAATTGCGGCGCGTTTGTTCCTCTCAGAAGGTACCGTGCGCAATTACCTCAGCGCCACATTCACCAAGCTGGGTGTGTCTGATCGCACCCAGGCTGCAGTGCTGGCGCTTAAACATGGGTTGATCAAACCGGATAAGTCCTGATAGCTCCAATCTAACCTACTCAATGCTTTATAATTAAAGAGACTTGGCCCCATCAACTTCAATTGATATCAATTTGTGATGGTGTGATTAATTTAATCAACATCAGCGTTTGATACCATTTTTGTACCCTGAACTGTATGAGTCATTTCTATCCGGGTGTTATCTTATCGATGAAAGAATGTATAATTTAATAGACATTTCACGAGATATTATTTATAATTTGGTTAACTAATGAAATAGAACATCCCAGGAGGAAGTATGGCTCGTAAATCCCTAGGTTTTATCCCCCTGCTTTGGGAATGCCCTTCCTGCGGCACCCTGAACCCCGGACCCATCAAAACATGCACAAGCTGTGGCGCGCCGCAGCCAGATGATGTTGCCTTCAAGCGTGTCGATGAAGAAAAGTTCAACTTCATCAAAGATGAAGCGCTGATCCGCATGGCGAAAGCCGGGCCCGATATCCACTGTCCTTATTGTGGAACGCGCAATCTTTCTTCCGCGAAGCTTTGCACTAACTGTGGTGGCGAATTAAATATGGGCGGAAAAGCACGAGAAGCGGGTAAGCGTGTGGGGAGTTCTGCTGAAACACAAGTACGCCCTGCCGCTGCTGTCCCTGCACCAAAGAAAAAACTCAGTCGGACGGGTATGATCTTCGCTGCCATTGCAATATTCGCATGTATTGCTGGCTTTATCGTTCTGATGCTGATGCTGCTTAAGACCGATGACATCACTGGCACGGTCATGGATGTATCCTGGCAGCGCGCCATTGCCGTTGAAGCCTACACAACCGTTACTGAACGTGATTGGCTGGATGAGATTCCAACCAGTGCGGATATTGTAGCTTGCTCGCAAGAATATCGCTACACATCAGATGTCCCGGTTCCCAATGCTACTGAAGAATGCAGTGAAGCATATGTCGAAGATACCGGCACCGGCGTTGGTGAGGTTGTGCAGGATTGTACTTACAGGGTTTACGATGACTATTGCGAATATACCGTGATGGATTGGGTCGTGGTGGACACAGTGACAGAAATAGGTCAAAATCTGAGTCCTGCCTGGCCATTTCTGAGCCTTGCAGATGAACAGCGCGAAGGCGTTCGTAATGAAGACTACACCATTACCTTCCGTGGTGATGGTGAGACTTATACCTACAAAACGACTGACAGCACCCTATTCATGCTCGCAGAACCCGGCAGCCGCTGGAACTTGTCTGTGAATTCCTTTGGAGCAGTGCAATCGATTGAGCCTGCTGATTAAAATAATGCTGTACAGCCTAAAATGAATTCCTCAAAGCTGATCCATATATTACCTGGTACTATTCGTCATTCAAGAACCCAGCCCCCCTACTTCTGAGACCAAAATTCATCCAGGGCACCGAATGTTTTTTCGGGCTGCTCCCAATGTGGAAGACCTTTGGTCGGCGAGACACGAACAGCGTGCCAATTTTCACGTACCTTAGACATCACAGGCAGCATCTCAAAATTGGTACAGGGATCACGGTCATATATGACCAAAACCGGCAGTTTCAGGACCTTGTAAACTGTTTCACGCACCGCAGGTGTTGACAGCTTGCCACTCAAAAAGTAGGTTGGTGCATATTGCGTACCTGGTTGATGAGCGGATTGATAAGCGTAATCCAAAAACTGTTCTGGTACCAACCCCTCAAAACTCTTATTGAGGAAGAATTGGATGCTGGGACGGCTCACAATCAGGTCAAATAAGGGTCGGTTCCAAAGTGCCACAGATAAGAAGGAAAAGAGTGCGTTCTTAGATCCCCGTAAACCAGACCTATCGGAGATCCTGTTGGCCTTGGGCTGCCGAAATCCCGTGGGGGAGATCATCACCAGGGAATGTATCCATTCTGGTTCATAAACGCCAGTCAAAGCCGCAAATTCACAGGACAAGGATAAACCAACCACATCAGCCGCTTTGCCAATAACATCCTTTATGAATTCTGTAATCGCATGCTGGTAAAGAATAGGGCTGTAGGTTCTATCGGCGCGGTCAGACAAGCCAAATCCTGGCAAATCCAACGCATATACTGGGCGGTTGCCTTTGTAATGTTCAAATAATGGTTTTATCTCAAAAGCACTTGCAGCGGCATTGACACTATGCAGCAGAAGGATGGGTCTCCCCTTACCGCTGGTATCAGCATAATAACTGATCCGCCCCGCTTGCTTGGATTGAAAATCCTTACAGGCAGCATCTAGCGCACCCCCAGATTTCATGTCATGGTGAATATGTTTTCTGCTGTAGATAATCCAAGCTGCTGATGCGGCCAGGAAAGCACTAATTATGCCGCCAATCGTCCACAGCACTCCTTTGATGATATTCTTGAAAGTTTTGTTCATGATCTGCCTCCAGATTTTATTTCCCAAATGAGAGTGAATATAAAACCATCCCATTACTTTAACACATTTTCATCCCAAGCGTGACGAAATGACCCCTAACTAGCTTCAAGATAAGATTTATTGAAAGTTTCACAAAGGCAGAATGGTGTTCCACCAAATCAAACCGATGTTCAGTTAACAAAACATCCTTTGATCAAAAACCACCCCTGCACATATCGACTTCGCACCTGCCTTCATATCATATTGCGTACCGTCGGGTAAAATCATGCCATAATCAAACAGCAGGAGCAGGCATGAAATCAAAGGTCCTGTGGTGGATCCTGGGCGGTGTGAGCGTCCTGTTCATCCTGAGCAGCCTTGTCATCACCCTCATTGAATATGATCGTTTTAAAAGCATCCCGAGCACATTCCCGTCGGGCAGCACCATCGCGGGTGTTCCGGTAGATGAACTGGGTGAATCTGAGGCTGACGAGCGTGTATCTGAGTTCTACGACCTGCCTCTCATACTTGAAATCAATGACACAAGCATTCAAGCAAACCCGAATGAGTTGGGCTTTTCAATGGATGTTTCAAGCCTGGTCTCGCAGGGCTATGAACAAATCACAAACGGTCGTTTCTGGGAATATCTCTGGGGTAACACCCAACACCAGCCAATATCAATCCCACTCAAAGCAGCAGTAGATGAGGAACAACTTAAAACATACCTCACCCAGGAGGTCGCTCCCCGCTATACCCAACCGGGGATTCCCATCACACCAATCTCAGGGACTACGAATTTTATGATCCCACGGGCAGGAGAGCAGCTTGACGTCGAAAGCGCCATGGTGGACATTCGCGCAGCTTTATTATCACCGGCAACTCGCCAGGTTACACTCGATATCGAGCGTAATGAGAGCGGCACAGCCAATCTCCAAATGCTCCAATCATTTCTCATCCATAACATCAAAGAAAGCGGCTTCGATAACCTGGTTGAGGTCTACCTTGAATCGATGGGAACAGGTCAAACGCTTCATTTCGCTGTGCAGAATAGTTCAATGGTTGAGCCAAATGTGGCTTTCACAGCGGCAAGCACCATTAAAATACCTGTCATGATCTCTGTACTGCGTAGAACGACAAACCCCACCCCAGAGGAAGTCATTAATTTGCTTGAAGAGATGATCGTGTTTTCACAAAATCCACCTGCCGACACCTTAATGTCTACCTACCTGGATGAATTACGGGGGCCCTTACTTGTCAGCGAAGACCTGGAAGCCCTCGGGTTAGAAAACACCTTCCTGGCGGGTTATTTCTATTTAGGCGCACCTGTCTTAAAATTATATAAAACCCCGGCGAACACGCGGACAGATATCTTCCTGGACCCTGATATTTATAACCAGACCATCCCTGCTGAAGCCGGCCAGCTTCTTTCTGCCATCTATCAATGCGCAGAAGATGGCGGTGGGCTGCTGACGGAAACCTTCCCAGGTGAATTAACGCAGGAAGAATGTCAGCTTATGTTTGACGTCTTATCCATTAATAAGATCGGATTATTGATCGAAGCGGGTCTTCCCCCTGAGGCGTCCATCGCCCACAAGCACGGGTGGGTTCAGGAGTTAGATGGTTTGCTTCACTCTATGAGCGATGTCGCCATTGTTTCCACACCTGGTGAGGACTACGTTCTGACCATTTTCATCCACGATCCAGTCCAATTGAATTACGAACAGGGCAACCGCTTGTTCGCACGCTTATCTCAAACGGTTTATAATTTCTATAATATCAATAATCAGGCGTATTGGTGGTTTGATTAAGTCATGAAAGTGATCCTGACCCACGAACAAGCAGATATGGACGCTCTAGCCTCACAGTTAGGCGCATGGCTCCTATTTCCGGAGGCCTTGCCGATCTTACCGCGCAATATCAACCGCAACGGTCGCCGTTACCTCAAGCGTTTTGGGAAAGACCTGCCCCACATTGAGTACGAGCAGATGCCGCGCAAACCAATCGATACCGTGTTCCTGGTCGACACGCAATCCTTGATTACCTTAAAAGGAATGAGAGATGACACACGCATCGTGGTGTATGATCATCATCCAAAACGTGAGGACCTTAACCCAAAATGGGATTTGCACCTGATTAATTTTGGGGCGAATGTCAGCCAGATGGTCACTCGCATCCAGGATAAAAACATCCCTCTGAGCGATATCCATGCCACAACGCTGGCGTTGGGTTTATATGAAGATACAGGTTCCTTTACATACGGGTCGACAACAACTGAAGACCTGCAAGCCGCTGCATTCTGCATCAACCAAGGCGCAAATTTGGACATTGTAGGTGAATTCCTCTACCCCCCTCTGTCAGAAGCCCAGCGAATGCTGTATGACCGGTTGATGAAACATGTTCAGACCTTTAAAATTAAAAATCAAACCATCCTGGCTGTCAAAGCCAATGCAATGGATGTGCAGGATGAGATCTCCAGCGTCGCTCATAAAATGCGTGATGTCCTCAACCCTGATGCGCTTCTGCTGCTGGTTTCAACAACGCAGGGTATTCGCCTGGTGGCGCGTTCTACAAGTGACAAGGTGGATGTCTCTTCAATCGCAGAAGAAATGGGTGGTGGAGGTCACAAACGTGCCGCTTCAGCCCTTATTCGACCTGATAAAGATCTCAATGACGCTGAAACAGAAACATTTCTCGCAAAGTGTTTCGAGAAGATGGTCTCAAATTTGCATAAGCATATCAAATCTGCAGTCACCGTGGCAAGTATCATGTCTAAGAACCCATTGATATTGACCCCTGAAACCTCAGCCCAGGAAGCCCACCGGCTGATGCAGCGCTATGGCTACGAAGGTTATCCCGTTGTTTCTGATGAAAATGTGGTTGGCTTGCTCAACCGCCGCGAAGTCGATCGTGCCCTCAGTCATGGGTTAGATTTGACAGTTGAAAGCCTGATGGCTGCGGGGGATGTAAGCATCCCACCAGAAGCCTCCCTCGAGACTTTGCAGACCCTGATGGGATCCAGCGATTGGGGGCAGGTGCCTGTTGTATCGCAAGAAACCGGTGAGATCATCGGAATTGTTACTCGAACTGACCTCTTAAAGACCCTCACCGCCCAACCGGAATTGCCCTCTCAGGAAGACATCTCAAAAAAACTATCCGAAGCTGTACCGCCTGCACGCTTATCCTTGCTGCACGCAATGGCAGAAGAGGCAGATAAGATCAACATCCCCATATTTGTCGTTGGCGGGTTTGTGCGTGACCTGCTGCTGGATCGACCCAGCCTGGATTTCGATATTGTGGTCGAGGGTGACGCGATTTTCTTTGCAAAGCGCCTTGCGGATCGCTATGGTGGCAGGGTGCTTACCCACAAACGCTTTGGAACAGCAAAATGGCAAATTTCCAGCATCCGGAAAACGCTGGCGGGGCAGTTACCCCAGACAGAACAAACCAAAGCTGATCAATTGCCCAAAAGCCTGGATTTGATCACAGCAAGAACAGAATTCTATGAACAACCGGCTGCCTTACCTACGGTGGAAAGCAGCAGTATTAAAATGGACCTGCACCGCCGAGACTTTACGATCAATACGCTGGCACTCCGGCTGGATGGAGAGCATTATGGCCAAATCTATGATTATTGGGGTGGTTTAAGTGATTTGCGTAAAGGCCATATCCGTGTTTTGCATGCATTGTCTTTCGTGGATGACGCCACCCGCTTATTGCGAGCGGTGCGCTTTGAACAGCGTTTTGATTTCCAGATCGAGCAGCGCACCCTGGACCTGATGGAAGAAAGCTTGCCCCTGCTGAATAAGTTGACAGGGGCCAGGCTGCAGCATGAAATCAACCTGATCCTGGCAGAACCCAAAGCCCCCGCCATGCTGGCGCGATTGGACTCGCTGAAGATACTAAAAACCATTCATCCTTCTCTGCCATGGGACGACATCATTGAAAAACAACTTGGTCTGCTGGAAATCAACCAGGTCGATCAAGCCTGGAACCTCCCGGAGCACTCAGACAGCCTTAACCTGCAGCAAACCTTGAGCTATCTGGTCTGGCTGGGTCAATTACCCGAGACAACCCTGCGATCAATCGTCTCCCGGCTGCGATTCAAGAGTGAGATTAGAAAACTGCTGATCTCAACCAGCCAGCTTAACCATTCTCTTGACCAGTTGGTAAATGCACCACCCAGCTTTGTGGTGCACAGGCTTGATAAAGCTCCCCGCACCGCCATATATGCCGCATACCTCATCAATAGTGAAAAGAACTTACGGAAACCACTGTGGATGTATGTCAGCCAGTGGGCTGATGTCATGCCTCATACGACAGGTGATGACCTCAGAGAAATGGGATTGCCTCCCTCACCAGCCTATGGGACCATTCTTTCAGCGTTAAGGGTTGCGTGGCTGGATGGCGGTATAAATTCGCAAGCTGAGGAAGAGCGCTTGCTGTCCACCTTGATAGCAGATTTGGATTAATTGTTGGTAAAGGTTTTGGGATATGAAGGATGAATGAGCTTATTTCGAAACGTGTGTTCGATCTTTACGAACTGATCATCCGTCAGGTAACCAAAGCTGATTTGCCATCCCTGGAATGGGGTGGTGAATTTCAAAAATATCGCCAGATGTATGCCCGCCTGTACCGTGATTCTCGTGCAGGTCGGGTGTTGATGTGGGTCGTTGAAAATCCACAAGGTGAAATTGTCGGGCAGGTATTCGTTATGCTTGTCAGCAGTGAGCATGATACTGCTGATGGCAAAAATCGCGCCTATGTCTTTGCGTTTCGGGTTAAAACCAAATGGCGCAACCAGGGGATTGGTCAGCACTTGATGCATTTTGTAGAAACTGATCTGCGAGAACGCGGGTTTAAGGTCGTCACATTAAATGTTGCCAAAGAGAACCTGGGTGCAATAAGGCTTTACAAGGGCTTGGGTTACAGCGTAACCGGTTCTCGTCCAGGGATTTGGTCTTACAAAGATCATGAGGGGAAAATTCGGCAGGTGAATGAGCCTTCCTGGCGGATGGTCAAAGACCTCTTTGAAATTTAATTCATTCCTCGCTTACATCTTTGTATGGGAACTTCACTTCTAATAAGACTCATGATCGCGGATGAAACTAAAAAGCCGCATGCAATCGCCTTTCGGTTCCATACACTGCAAATTCACAGGTGCTTGTGGTATATTAACCCTCACTAAAATGTAGGATGGTATGCACAAGAACAAACAAAAGGGAGAAGGATAAATGAACAAAAAATTTTATGTCCTGTTGGTCTTTTTAGCCCTTGCCATGAATGCTTGTGGGCAAGCTGTGGCTGAGGAGCCTGTTGTTATGGATGGAGAAGCCTTCGAGCTGTATTTCATTGCTGATCCAGAATTATCAGGTAGTGATTTAAAGAATTATGACCTTGAGGATCTCCCGTTAACTGAGGAACCGTTTCTCTCAACTGATGACATTGTCAGCTACATGTGGGAAACGCATGCGATCAACCTCACAGAAGAAGCTTATCTCAAGGTCGTCGTGGTTTTTTCTCAAGGCATACCCATATCAGGGGCACCCTTTGTGGTCGTTTCAAATGGTGAACGGATCTATGCGGGCGCCTTCTGGTCGCTTGCATCATCCGCCAGTTTTGATGGCGTGGTGATCCAGCAGCCTTTTGATCCGGCAGGGCAACCCCTTTTCATTTCACTTGGGTATCCAAGTCCTGATTTTTTCACTGGTGAGGATCCGCG
>JAYELT010000099.1:0-2820 GCA_034717715.1 Chloroflexota bacterium
AATCTCGATCAAGATACTGACCGAGGATGATCCTGCCAATTCGTTGAAGACCGCGGAGCAGCTTGGCTTGATCGAAGCTGGGCTTAAGGAGATTCCCTTTACCACAGGAGAAGAGATTTCTCAATTTACGACGGAAGAACTTCAAGCGGTTGTTCTGGAAAAATCCATTTTTGCCCAAATAAACTCTGAACAAATGATCAAGGTCTTGGATGCTTTGCAAGCTCAGGATGAGCATGTAGCAGTCCTTGGTACATCAATAGCCGACCTTAAGGTCATGCACCAGGCAAACCTTAGAATTACCCGCAAAAGCAGCCTGCCCACTGTATTGGATCACGCTGATATCATCGTGCTGAAAAACATAGCCAACGCCTTGCCCAACGTACTGAAAAAAGGACAACGTATTGTCAACGGCCTTCTGGATGTGCTGAAGCTTAACCTGACTCGGATCGCCTGTACCTTGATGCTATTGGTCGCGATGTACGCTACTGGCGGCCGGATATTTTATTATCATCCCGCCCAGGGGGGTGTCATCAGTGCCTTCACGGTTATCCTCCCATCCATCGCATTGAGCCTTTGGGCATCTGCCAATACCATCAAGGGAAAAAACATGCAACGGATACTGTTTCATTTTTTCATTCCGGCAGCAGCGATGATTTCACTGTGTATCTTATTGATCAATTTTCTTTTTCGAAATGCTGGATTTGGCATCACCTATACCCAGCAGGTTGTTACTCATACGTTAGTACTGATGGGGCTTATATTGGTGGTCTTCGTCCAACCCCCTGTTCGGCTCCTTGAGGGGGGGGATGATAGCAGTCGTAATTGGCAGCCTTCTTTTGTGGCTGCTTTGCTATTTCTTGTTTTTCAACTGGCGACCCGCCTTTCGATTGCACAGCGCTTTCTCATGATCGCGCCATTGCAATCAGCAAGGCATTATCTCCTGATCTTTGGCATTGTTTTATTGTGGAGCATCCTGCTATTGGGCATCTGGCGCTTGATCTGGCCTGAAAGGTTCCGGCCGCATATCTCAAAACCAAATGATGAAATATTTGTTGAAGCAAAAAAATCTCGGGGATAAATCGGCTGCTGTTTATAAAGCAGAATTCTATAACTGGGTCAACCTAAATTTAGCGCCTTTTCAGCAATGCAGGTGCACAGGCCCTCTGGTAAAAGTTTAATATTTAAACAGGTATCAAATGCGCCATATTTAATGTATAATTACTCAAGTAGGTGGTTTATAACCCTGATTGATACTCCCAGGTATTTGAGCTTTTTCCTTACCATAACTGCACCATCAACCCTGCTGGCAGTTTTGCACTTTGAAGACCAAAGACGCTTCTTTCATTCCAGAGTTTACTTCAACAGACGTTGAGATTAATCACAAATACAGATTGTTTTGTTGACATGAAATCATCGAGATGTTGTTTACATTTAGAATAAAGTTTGATGAAATTAAGAATGATTGATCTTGAGCCCATCAACGGTTCAGTTCGGGTTGCGAATTAACAAGTACCTTTCACTCGGTAAAGAAATCAAATGCCAGATACTTGTCCAATTTCAAAAATATAAGCGAGGTTAGAGATGACTGTACAACCAATTAGAGTGTTGGTGGTCGAAGATCATCCCATTGTTATTGGCGGAATCCGCGCGCTTCTGGCAGAAGTCGAAGATATCGAAGTTATCGGTGAGGCCAGCAATGGTGCTATGGCCATTGAAGTTAATCAACAACTCAATCCTGATGTCATCCTGATGGATTTAATCATGCCTGAGATGGACGGAATTGAGGCAATCCGCCTGATCACTGCAGACCAACCAAATGCCAAAATCCTGGTGTTGACCAGTTTTATCACCGACGATAAAGTTTTCCCCGCCATTAAAGCAGGGGCTTTGGGTTATCTGCTGAAGGAATCCAAGCCAGATGACCTGATTAAGGCGATTCGCGATGTTAATCGAGGAGAACCTTCGCTGCATCCAAATATTGCATGGAAAGTGCTGAAGGAGTTTGGCCGCAAAGATGTTGAGAAACCCATCCCCGATCCACTCACTGACCGAGAGTATGAGGTCCTGCTGTTGGTATCGAAAGGTCACGACAACCGGGATATCGCTGAAAAATTATTCATTGCAGAAGTGACCGTGCGGACACACGTCAGCAGGATTTTGCGAAAACTACATCTCGCCAACCGCGTTCAGGTTACCCTGTATGCCCTTAAAGAAGGATTAACATCGCTTGATGAAGAGTAATTAGCTCAGTATTAAGTACCATTAGAAAGCGCCTAATTCTGGTTTTAGGCGAAGCATCATTCACCTACAAAAACAGAGCCTCAGATGACTCAGCAAGGCAAAATCTGCCTATTTAACCTTCTAACATAAAGGAGCCTAATTATCGAAAAACAAGGTGCTCCCCGCTATGGAAAAACAAATTGACTTATTAATTGCCGATAATCAATGAAACACCCGTCATGGTCTTATCGCCTTGCTTCGTTTCTCTCCCATCATTAACAATATTTGGGAAGCGTAGGATGGTGAGGACGCGATTAAAATCATTAAAGAAGCAAGGCCCGATATCGTTATCATGGACGTTCAAATGCCCGTGATTGGGGGAATATATGTCACAAAATGGCTCTCTTAGAACTATCCCAAGACCAAAGTGATTATCCTGACTATGTATCCCCAATATGAGGAAGAAGCTCTGGCCGCAGGCGCGCATCTTTTCCTGGTCAAGGGAGGCAGAGACTATTCCATTCAAGATGAAATCTTATCTTTGTTTTAAACCGAGGACGGGGACAGCGAAAAAACGCATCACTGAAGCAAATAGCATGC
>JAYELT010000100.1:0-2801 GCA_034717715.1 Chloroflexota bacterium
GCCCTGCTCGGGCTGGGCGTGTATACACTTTACTGCATCAGACGCGCTCAAAAGGCAAGAGAGGAGTCATTATTACTCTGATTTTTATTTCTCGAGACGAGTGACAGGGGACGGAAGACTGAGAAAACAGACGGGAGACTGAAAACCAATAACCCATTCAAAGCTATGTTAATTCCTTTCCAAAATAACAAAGGCTATCATCTTCAATTATTCTGTTTAGATAAACTATCAATGAAAACTGTCGTTTGTTAACAGTAAGTAAAGCGTATTGAGTATTGCACTCTGAAAATATTTCAAATTTGAATTTATGTTACAATTATATCTAAGAAAATGAATATCCTGCCTAAATCTTAAGATTGAACCTTTTGGGGCGATATAGTATATGGAAAAATCAAACAAAACAGAAAATTTAACAGCAGAATATCGCAGAGATATAAATTCCGCCATCAAGCTGAGGCGTCAATTTAATGCAATTATCAAAAGAGCCTTCGACATCATCGCTTCTGCATTAAGTTTAATTATTCTCTCCCCTTTCTTCGCGTTGCTCGCATTAAGGATCAAGCACGATTCTGAGGGGCCAGTGTTTTACCATGCAAAACGGATTGGCCGCAATGGCAAACCCTTCAAGATGCTTAAATTTCGTACGATGTATGAGACACCCGCCTCCTATAATGGCCCATCACTCACCTCCAACAATGACAATCGCATCACAGACTTCGGGCAATGGCTGCGAGACACAAAGGTGAATGAACTTCCCCAATTATGGAATGTATTAATCGGTGAAATGAGCCTGGTCGGTCCTCGGCCAGAAGTTTTAGATTTTATCAATAAATGGCCTGATGACTTGCGTGACAAAGTGCTCAGCGTCCGACCAGGGATGACCAGCCCTGCCTCAATCATCTATCGGGATGAAGAAAAACAGCTGGATGGCATCAACTTCCTGGATGATTATCTAAAAAACATCATGCCGGATAAATTACGCTTGGATTTGCTTTATGTGGATACATACAGCTTTGCTGCTGATCTGGATGTGATCTTTATGACACTCATCGCCATCCTTCCTCTTCTTCGCAAGGTCAGGTTCAAGGAAGGAAGAATATTTTCAGGCCCATTGTATGGATTCTTCTCTCATCATCTTACATGGTTCCTGTCAGACTTCCTGGTGACATTCTTCTCTGTCGGTGTGGCGGGCTTTGTTTGGCGTGCGACACAGGTGATCAATCTTGGCTTTTTAAAATCCTTCATATTAGCATTTGTCATCGCACTCATTTTCAGCATTATCAGCACATTCTTTGGCTTACACCGCATCGTCTGGCGTTACGCCAGCCCTGTGCTGGTCATTGATGTTGCGCTGTCCATCATTCTAACCGCCCTAATTATAATACTCGGAAACCGCTTGCTATATAAGATCATTATTTTACCATTCGACTTCATTCTAAATTACAGCTTGCTGATGATCATCGGCTTGATAGGTATTCGTTATCGTGAGCGCTTGGTCACAGGTGTTGCTAACCGCTGGATTAATCTCAGAAGGAACAAAAAATCACTCGGAGAGCGGGTTCTTGTAGTTGGTGCTGGTGCAGGGGGTGAGTTGGCCGTATGGTTGCTGCATAAAAGTGAATACAGCTCAGCCTTTTCGATTGCGGGATACGTTGACGACGACTACCGCAAGCAAAATGCCCAAATGGCTGGCTATCCCATTTTAGGCACCACGAAGGATATTCCAAATTTAGTGCAGGAGCATCACATTGGTTTGATCTTGTTCAGCATCTCCAAAATCAGCCAGTCCAACCGAGATAGGATCCTCAGTTTATGTCAACAGACGGGCGCCCGTGTAATCGTGATACCGGATTTGATAGAAATCCTAAAATCACCTGAAGAGATAATTGAGGAGAATGGAGCATGAGTGCCTCATTGAAAGGAAGCAAAGTCTTGGTCACCGGTGCAGGGGGCTTTATCGGCAGTGAACTGGTCCGGCAGCTGCATATTTTGGGGGCAAAGGTGCGTGTATTTTTACGCTATACATCACGCAATGAATTAGGATTGCTTAAATTCTTGCCTCAAGATACTCGAAACGCACTTGATTTGGTTTTTGGCGACCTGCGAGACCCTGATGCGGTTGAAAAGGCAGTCGAGGGTGTAGACGTCGTCTTTCACCTGGGCGCGCTGATCTCCATCCCATATTCCTATCTCCACCCGGTTGAAACCGTTCAGAGCAATGTTATCGGTACGCTCAATGTCCTGCAGGCCTGCCGAAAATTCAGACCACGATTGGTCCACACCTCCACCAGTGAGGTCTACGGCACTGCCCTGCACGTTCCAATCGATGAGGACCATCCCCTCCAGGGGCAGTCGCCCTACTCTGCCAGCAAGATCGGTGCGGATAAACTGGTTGAGAGTTATTATCGCACTTTCGATGTGAAGGCTGTCACTGTCCGGCCTTTCAACACTTATGGCCCTGGTCAAACGGCGCGGGCGGTCATCCCCACGATCATCACACAAGCTCTGACGCAGAATGAAATCCATTTAGGCAACCTGGAAGCCAAGCGTGACTTCACTTATGTCAGTGATACCGTTGAGGGCTTCATCAAAGCCGCCCAAACACCTGACGTGATTGGGGAAACCTTCAACCTTGGCTACGGCGAGGAGGTCAGCATTGGCGAACTGGCGGAAATGATCATTGAACTCGTGGGCAGACCGGTTAAGATTATCGTCGATCAGGAACGGCTTCGGCCTGAGAAATCCGAGGTGATGCGTCTGCTCTCTGATAACAGCAAAGCGAATAAACTTCTCGGTTGGCT
>JAYELT010000101.1:0-2791 GCA_034717715.1 Chloroflexota bacterium
AAATAAACCAAATTTGTAATGCTTTTCCCTGGGATCAACTTGTTCACCTGACGCAGAGTAGTAATTTCACGCGCACAGCCTGTGATGATGTTTTTGCATGTGCTGCTTCAGCGCGCATGTTCTGACCAACGCATAAAAAGGATCTTAATCAAACACATCCAAATTGAATAAATTGTCATTCTTCCATTATGAGGAAAACCAATCCAAAACACCCGCAGTACATATGGTATAATAGCGTCCTAAGAAAATGATATATTATCCAATTTACATCTCTTCTACTTTGGGGAGAAAAATGAAATTTAGCGATGTTTATCACCCAATGTAATCGTGAACAAGGCATATTTCATAAAAACTGGACCATATCCATTATTGTTGCAAATATCTTGAGGAAGACATTTTCATGACACCATCCTGGTACGTTCTCCACAGCAAACCCAACCGCGAAGACTTTCTATATTCACAACTTCTGCATCGAGACTTAAGAGTCTTCTATCCACAGCTCCAGGTTAACCCTGTGAATCCTCGATCTCGCAAAGTAAAACCCTTTTTCCCAGGATACCTTTTTGTAAATATTGATCTGGAAGGTTATTCTCTATCCCGATTATGCTATATACCCGGTGCCAATCGTGTTGTAAGTTTTGATCAAGTCCCCGCCATTGTACCCAACAGCGTCATCAAGAGCATAAAACAGAATGTTGACCGGATCAATAAAACACCCCGAGCACAAATAATGGGCTTGAAACATGGGGATCCTGTCATCATCCGGGGCGGTCCTTTTGAAGGCTATCATGCCATCTTCGACACCGCGCTGGAAGGCAGCGAGCGAGTTCGCTTGCTCGTGGCATTGCTGCGCAACCAACAAGTACGCATACAGTTGCCAGCACAGATGGCCAGACCAGTAAATCCGTAATCTCAGCCTGCCTGACAAACAAATTAACAGGTTTGCTATTACGTTCATATTTTTACCCAGCTGACAGAAATATTTAATGTCGGAGGGGCGGATGCGTGGAAAAAATAATAGCTTGTAGCTCATAGCTGATAGCAAGTAGCGCCTAACTAATGACTGAATGGTTAAAGGTCACAGCTACAAACGATAAGCTTGAAGAAATTTGCTTATATTCTCTACTCGACATAAACTAAGAGCTACCTTCTAATAACTACCAACCACGAGCTAAACCATATGAACACAATTCTACTTACCGGCGCAGCCGGATTCATCGCATACAAAGTCGCTGAGATGTTGCTGCAAGATGGGCATATCGTCTATGGTGTGGACAATCTGAATGATGCTTATGATGTGCGTCTGAAACACTACCGTTTAAACCTGCTGAAGAAACATTCGAATTTTCACTTTAAGCAGATTGATATATCTGAGCGAGAGAACCTCTCGAAGCTGAGTGACTTCATCCCTGCTCACGTGGACGGCTTGATCAACCTTGCCGCACGAGCAGGAGTTCGAACCAGTTTGACGGATCCGTGGGTTTATCTGGCTACAAACACAACCGGCTCATTGAATATGCTGGAACTTTGCCGCAGACGAGGTATCCCAAAATTCATTCTGGCGTCAACTTCAAGCCTATATGCGGAACAAACGAAACCTCCCTTCAAAGAAACCGACGACACAGATCACCCCCTGCAGCCCTATGCTGCCACCAAGAAAGGTGCAGAGGCTTTAGCGCATGCTTACCACCATTTGTATGATCTTGATGTAACTATCTTGCGCTATTTTACTGTTTATGGACCTGCAGGCAGACCGGATATGGTCATGTTTCGCTTTTGTCAGTGGATTGCTGAAGGCAAGCCTGTAATCGTTAACGGGGATGGAGATCAATCACGCGGCTTCACTTATTTGGATGATATTGCTCGGGGAACCATTTTAGCTTTAAAACCCCTCGGGTTTGAGATCATCAACCTCGGGGGCCATGAGGTGATCACCATCAACCACTTGATCCATATGCTGGAAGATCGCATCGAAAAAAAGGCACACATTACTTATGAACCTTTCCATATGGCTGACGTGTATAGCAACCAGGCTGATGTGAACAAAGCGAAAGAAATACTCGGATGGACACCCATGGTTGACCTTGAAGATGGTGTGGATAGGCTGGTTGCGTGGTACATGCAGGAGCGAGATTGGGCGAAGCTGGTGGAAACACCGTAAATAGTTATTAGCTGAAAGTCCTAAGCTCAGAGCTTATAGCTTGTAGTTCAATAATAAATACCAAACGAAGACCGATAACCGCCAACCGTCCTTTATCCCAGCGAAGGGTGCAGTCATCTGTCTCCTGGAGCGCAGCGGAACGCCCGAAGCGCAGCGAAGGGTGCTGTCTTTTGTCTTCTTTCCCCTGTCCCCTGTCAAATTTTTTAGTAAAAATTTATGAGCCAACAACAAGAACAAAATTGGGATCTCATCATCACCCCCCGCAAGAAATGGTACGATCTGCAGCTTGCAGATGTGTGGCGCTACCGTGACCTGATTGCGCTTTTCGTCCGGCGAGATTTCGTCTCACGCTATAAACAGACCATCCTCGGACCACTGTGGTTCCTCATCCAGCCCCTGATCACCTCTATTGTCTTCACGGTCATCTTCGGCAACATCGCCCAGCTTCCCACAGACGGCCTGCCCCAACTGCTGTTCTATATGTCAGGCACAGTCATGTGGTCATACTTTTCCAGCTGTCTTACCAGCTCTTCTAATACCTTTATCGGAAATGCACATCTTTTCGGCAAGGTCTATTTCCCACGCCTGGTCATGCCCATCTCCAATGTGATCTCCAACCTGATCACCTTT
>JAYELT010000102.1:0-5738 GCA_034717715.1 Chloroflexota bacterium
CGAAGTCACCTGAAAAAGTTGATTTGAGGAAGGATATAACAATGGAAACAATGAAAGCAATTGAAACACGGCGGAGTATTCGTAAATTCAAACCTACTCCTGTACCGCAGGATATACTTCAGAAGATCTTACAAGCAGCAATATTGGCTCCTTCCGGGAAGAATAAACAGCCCTGGAAGTTTTATGTTGTTCAAGGTGATAAACGGCAGGAGATGGCTAATGTCATGTGGAACGGAATTCAACGTCTGGAAGATAATGGAATTAATACTGGCAGTGCAAAATTTACCCAAAAAATTATGGAACAGGCACCTGTGACGATTTTAATATTTAATCCCACTAGCAAGCACCCGTTACTAAAAAGAGATGCGGGTGAAGTGTTTTCAGACATTGTTGATATCTAATCGATTGGTGCAGCCATCCAAAACATGTTGTTGGCTGCGATGGAATTTGGCTTAGGAACCTTGTGGATTTGCGATATATTTTACGGGTATGAGGAACTGTGTGACTGGATTGGTGAGAAGGGGCAGATGCTTGCTGCCGTCTCATTGGGTTACCCGGATCAATCCCCTAATGCTCGTCCACGCCGCCCAGTCGATGATGTGGCATTATTTGTTGATTGAATGTTTGCAATTGATTGGGGTAATTTCCTTCTTGACAAAAATATACCGATCGGTATAATATATCCTTATGGATAATCGTCAACGATTGCTGGATTGTGCTCTGTCGTTGTTTAGCCTGTGCGGTTACGATGCGGTCGGCGTGCAGGAAGTTGTGGAAGCGGCAGGGGTGACCAAGCCAACGCTATACCATTATTTTGGAAGCAAACGTGGTTTGCTTGAAGCGCTGTTGAAACAGGAAGCAGGGAAACTACTCGCTGTGATAGCAGAATCGGCAAAATATCATGGTGACTTGGTTGCGACGCTAGAGAATATCGCTAAGGCATATTTTCATGTGGTTCAAGAAGCCGCCAACTACTATCGTATGCAGGTGGGCATGTTTTTTTCTCCACCCAAGAGTGAAGCTAACCAGGCCATTCAACCGTATATACGGCAGCAAGCAGAAATTTTAGAGGAAGTATTTATCAAGGCAGGGGCAGACCATGGCAATTTACGCGGACGACATCAGCGTTACGCAGCTGGCTTTCTTGGTGAGATCAATGCTGTGATTGGACTTTATCTTAACAACAAGCTGGATTTAACAGGGGATGTTGTCTATCAGCTCGTCCATCAATTCATGTACGGAATATTTAGTTGATGATCATCCAATCATTATATTCGAACAACAAGTATACCGATCGGTATACTTCATTTTAATAGGGATTGTATTATGATGACGTCTCAATGGATAAAGGAGTCCATTTTCTACCATATTTACCCATTGGGGTTGTGTGGTGCCCCTGAATGGAATAGCTTATCTTCACCTGTTGCCAACCGCCTTGAGGAACTTATACCCTGGCTGGATCATATCCAGTCTCTGGGTGCAAACGCAATATATTTAGGACCAGTATTTGAGTCATCCAGTCATGGATATGACACGATAGATTACTACCAGGTTGATCGTCGATTGGGCAATAACGATGCCCTCAAGCTTTTCTCAGATGAAGCTCATCAACGAGGGTTGCGTTTGGTACTGGATGGCGTGTTCAATCATGTTGGACGGGATTTTTGGGCATTTAAAGATGTTCAGCAGCTTGGTGAAGATTCTGCTTATTGTGGATGGTTTCACAACCTGAGCTTCAACGAAGTCAGCCCAATGGGCGATCCCTTTAATTATGAGAGCTGGCAAGGGCACTATCGATTGGTGAAATTAAATTTATCCCATCCACACGTTCGGGCACACCTGTTTGATGCCGTGGCGATGTGGATGGAGCAGTTTAATATTGAGGGGTTAAGGCTCGATGCTGCGGATAGCATCGATTTAGATTTCCTGCGGGCTCTCCATAATTTTACAAAGTTAAAACGACCTGATTTTTATTTGTTGGGAGAGGTTGTTCATGGGAATTATCGGGATTGGGTCAACCCTGAGACACTGGATTCTGTGACGAATTACCAATGTTATAAAGGATTGTATTCCAGCCTGGTGGAAGCGAATTATTTTGAGATCGCTTATGGGATAAATCGGCAGTTTGGTGCTGATGGTATCTACAAGGATTTATGTCTTTATAATTTTGTGGACAATCATGATGTTGATCGGGCAGCCAGTAAGTTTGATAGCCCCGCTATGCTTTATCCCCTGTACTTGCTGCTTTTCACCATGCCAGGCATCCCATCAGTCTATTATGGTAGCGAATGGGGAATTGGAGGGGTAAAAGGGCAATGGACAGACGCCCCCTTACGTCCAGCTCTGGAATTGCCCCAGCTATGTAGCAGCACTATGAAAGCGGATTTGTTAAAAGCTATCCAGGGACTTGCCGAATTAAGAACCTCCTCACCAGCGATTAAGTATGGTGATTATAAAGAGCTGTTTGTAGATAACCAGCAGTTTGCATTTTTAAGGCAATTTGAGGGCCAGAAAATTGTGATTGCCCTAAACAGTTCGTCATGTTCTGTTGATTTGACACTGGATTTACCTTGGGAAACTGGAAACTTAGTGGATTTATTGAGTCCTGAGACACGCATTGACGTGAATAAAGGCAGTGTTAAGTTGGCGCTATCTGCAACCTGGGGGAGGGTGCTGTCCTATGAACCGTAAAGGCAAATGTATGAGAAAAATGATTAATCTTTGAGTGGCTACTTCAATGTCTTAATCCGATTTTGTCATCTCTTGTTTCTTTTTTAATGTTTTTCAAAGTTTCTTTCCGTACTTTCCCATTTTCCCGCATGATCTCTAATCGATTGATCTGTACGAGCAATACCTCAGAGCATTTTAACGTCAGGTGGTATTCTTTTCGACGACCTTATTCTCGGACCATCTTAATGAGATTTCCTTTTTCCAGGGCTTCTAAAGAACTTCTTTAGGTTCTTGAGAAAAAAGTGGAAACAAGTAAGTACAAAGGTGACGTTTACATGCTATCAGGAAAGCAGCCACCGTGTTCGATGACCTGTGCACCTGTGTTGGCGTTTTGGAACCGGCGAATTGGGTTGATGGTTAGGGCGAATCCGGATTGCTGTGCCCAGACACCCAGACGGCATAACTCCTTCAAAGCTTCCTTAACCTTCACCCCTTCTATAATACCAAACCGATAGGTGAAATACCCGGGATTAACTTTCAGGTAATCCAAGACTGCATTCCATGCGTTTATGAGTGGAACCAGGTCGTTTTGGCGATTGATGCTACGGATGGGTTGGATGGGCAAGTGAAGATTCCGAACCAGGACATCCATTATGGTTGGGTTGAATAAAAACCGGGCATAAGCCGACCCATTCTCTACCTGCATCTCCTCTGGGAGGGCGAGTTGTGTATTGTTTGTAAAAATCTTTGTCTCTAGTTGATAGGTTTCATTGATACGCTTACGAAGTCTGTGCAAGTCTTCTTCCGGGATCAAAACGTTTATTTCTCCCATGATTTGATTTGCTGCCTTTTCCAAGTTTGCTTTCATTGACAGATCCCTGTCCGTCAGGGTCACCGGTTGGATGGACTCTCCAACATTCATCAACAGCTTTGGGCGTTGAAATTTAAACGCTTTTTCAAGGCTTCCCTTGATACCGCCAAAACCGATGGGAATAATTGGTGCCTTAGAGCGATAACTCAACCATGCAACACCTGTTTGAGCCTGCATTTGAGCGGGGGACCATGTGCCTCCCTCTGGAAAGATGCCCAGGATGCTGTCTTGCTTCAGCACTTCCAATCCCATTTGAAGTCCTTTCCGATCCAGGTTTCCCCGGTTGACCGGAATAAGGCCATAGCTATTGGCAATAAAGGCATAATTGGGGTCGAAGGGGATATCACCCGTGCCGATGAACTCAACCACGCCAGGGCAATAAACGGCCATCATTACAGCTTCAAGGACAGCGACGTGGTTCCCAGCCAGGATCACGGGGCCTTTATTAGGCAGCTTTTCCCGACCGTTGACCGTTACATTCGCCAGTAAGGCTAATAAAACTTTGCCCAGCGTAGTCATACTCTTACGAATAAGGACGCGGCGGCGGTATTTTACGTTGTAAACGTCGTTTTTCATAGGTTTTCCAATAAACAATATATCGATATACTCACTGAGAGCTGTGTTGAAGGGGGCGGAAGCGATAATCATGGCGAAGTGTTCAAACGAACACGCAACAGGCATCATTATATTTCATAATCTCCTTGGGAGGGGTTTCCTCGTTGGTTCGAAAGCGTAAAAATTAATTAGGAGTATTTTTGCTGAGTCGAAAGAAGGCAAGCCAAAGTATAATACCTTGCATCAAGATGTAACTTGTTATTACATGGAGCGCTATCGCTAACATAAGCAGAGTAGGCCATTGATATGAATTTTTCAAAGATCAACTATCAGAGTTTCTTAGGCAAACTTTTGCGATTGCCATTACACCTGATCCCCAAAAAGATGGTCCTGCCCATCCTGCAAGGCAGCCTGCGCGGCAAAAAATGGATCGTCGGTGCTGGCGAGCACGGCTACTGGCTGGGAAGTTATGAACTGAAAAAGTGTCAGGCCTTTGAACGCGAGATCACGCCAGGGGCTGTTGTATATGATATTGGAGCAAACGTGGGCTATTTCAGCCTTTTAGCAGCTGTTTTGGCTGGGGCTGATGGCAAGGTGTATGCCTTTGAGCCCCTACCGCGCAACATTGCGTTTCTGCACAAGCATGTGGCACTTAACCAATTGGATACGATAGAGGTGGTCGAAGCTGCCGTCTCGGACCATGCCGGTGAAGCCAGCTTTGATCTGGGCTCCAGCACAGCTATGGGACACCTGGCAGATACTGGAGAACTCAAGGTGCAGATGGTGTGTTTGGATGATCTGCTGTCAGAAGGCCATTTACGCCCCCCGGATTACATGAAAGTGGACGTGGAAGGGGCTGAATTTATAGCTTTGAGGGGTGCCAGGAAGCTGCTGGCTGAATTTCGTCCTATCCTATTTTTGGATACGCATAACCGTGAAGCTCACCAGGCGACAATAAGCCTGTTGAAGGATTTTGATTACCGCTTTGAGGTGTTGGATGGCAAACCGATAGAAGAGACCAAAGAACTGGTTGCCAAGCCGAACCATTAATGCCAAAAAATCTGATAAATAACTGATTGCTTACCGAAGATTAACCCGCTCCAAACCGGTTTCCTACCCTGAAGCACGACAACTTATTTGAAAGCTGTTTGGAAAACAAAGTTTTATCATGGATGTGATTAATTAATTGCACAAGTCTTATGATTGTGCAGTTTTTCTTTAATTGGGTTTAGTGAGGGCGTTGAACAAATACTAGGAAAATGAAGTATTGCACAAATTCGGTGGAGAATCACCTAAAAAAGGCCAAATCATCTATTAGTCAGGCTACTTCACTACTGAGAGTGTTGAAAAACTAGCAAATCATTGATTAAGGGGCTTTTTCTGGCAGCCAGGAAGAGGCACAATGATGGAGGTAAGGCGTACCTATTATTCATCAATAAGCGATTAGATATTTTCAATAATTTTCAGATTTATTTGATTTTGACTCTCTTCTCCAGGTGCGAGGACGCGCGGCAAACCCTTCGCAGCCAGATCTTCCCAGGCTGCCATGGCGTGGGTGGCGGGTTCCAGACCGCACACATATTCACCAGTCCCCATCATTTTCCACTGGGTCAGAATGGGCATGTTTTTAGCCACCCAGCGC
>JAYELT010000102.1:5838-11114 GCA_034717715.1 Chloroflexota bacterium
GTTCCATAATGTGGGCATTTCTACCTCCGCTGAAAGGCACTAAAAAAACGAGAATTGCTAAAGCGTAATGAAAAGAACGGTACGTACTGCTGCAAATTGGGTTCTTCTCAACTTCTATTCTATATCATTTTTCACTTGATAGCCTTCTATGTGAGTCCCACCAATCTTGCCAGGAATATTAATTTGATTGAGCATTCCCATAGGAACGTTTCACGTGAAACATTCGTTGATTCCCATTCAGATCGACTGTGATTGGATTTCGCGGCTATACTAGGATTAGCTTCTAATGAATGCAATTCTTGTGATGGTTTCACGTGAAACAATCCTTATAATTGGTCTTGAGCTAGCATTTGTCAGTATTTGGAGTTAGGATGCGCTATCGGATCGTTGTTTGCAACCTGCAAACGCTTGGGAATATCGACGGGGATGCGCTGGTTACGGCAATCACACACTCAAATTACCATACCTTGTGTGAACAGTATGGGTTGAACCCTGATCTGGTCGGGCCTGGTATGGTGGAGTTGAAAGTGCTTGCTGTAAGCCGAGGCGTGGCACCGTTTTTTGTACTGCATTACAATCCCAACCGCCAGCGCCCGATTGTGATCAGTGAATGGAATCTCAAAGACCCGGCAGTGAGAAAATGGCTTGAAACCCTCCAGCAAGCTACACCTTCACATGAAGTTGTACGGCATCTACAGCGCACCTGTTACGTCGTCTCCATTGCACTAACCCCAACACAACTTGAAGACTTGGGACGATTGCTGGCATATGAATTAGCCCGTTGGGCAGCCAAACTGGGGAGGGGATTGGTGAGGGGGCTGGACGGCAAATGGTATCGTTTAAATGATTACAAGGCGTTTATCCCCGTTTAGGGGAGCCTTGTTCAAGACGGCGCATTCCAGAATAAACCTCCGTTACAGGAATAATACTATCAGGGATCATTTCAGCCGACCGTCGCGGCCTCGGGGTGATTCCGCCAAAAACGCCACAGCACGACCTTGTTGTCCATCTATAACCAATTCAAGATGATTGCTGGGTTTGAAATCGCTTACTTTGATCAGCCGCAATCTTTTGAACAAGGCTGGCGCAGCCTTAATCCACTCGGCCACACGGTTGGGGGTGTCATAAAAGAAGTCCCGGTTGAATGTATCCTCGCCGATGTAAATCGCAAGGGGGAAGATTCCTCCTTCAAGCAGGTCTTGAAAGAAGTGCGTTCCCAGGGAAGGCTCAGGAGCTGGCCCGATACCCTCTCCTGAAAGTTCAATCAGTGCTTTGCTGTTGAAAATATCTGCATAATCGACATGAACGCCCAGATCAGGGTTGGAGGTACCCCAACGCCCCGGCCCCACACAAATGAAACTCTCGCCACCCATGGCTGCATTTAATTTCCCGATGGCACGTTCAAGTTTCGTCCGGGCTGATTGAGTTGGCAGGCTGAAATAACTTTCTGGCGGTACAAACAGCACGTAATTAATTTCCTCAAGCCATCCCCCTGTCACCATGATGCTGGAGGTGAAAAGGACCTGTTCCTCAGGGAGGTTCACTGGCAATTCAACCCGGCTTCCTTCTTTCATATAACTTAGAGGGCGGCATTGGATCAGGGATATTTTGATGTCTGGTTTGCCGTTGTTTTCAATTACATCTGCAATGAACTCAACATCGACGGGTGATTCGTACGCCTTCTCAAGATCATTGAGTAAATATCGCATGCGTTCAGCAAAAGGTGTTCGCCTCAGTAAATCCTCGAAGGTCAGGATCAGCTGTGACGGTTCGGCATCCACCAAACGAGAGCGGATGGAGCGGAAATAACCCTCCTGATCAATTTGTGCCAGGTAGCGTAAGGGGGCATAATCGCCATTCAGGACCTCGTGTATTGGCAGTGTTTTCATGAGGTTATCTTTTAGATCGATCAGGTCAACAAACTGTTGAGAGTAGCGGCGGATGGATTTGACCGTGTTGGAGGGGCGCAGCGTTGGGTGGCTGAGGGCAACCAGGCGGGGGTAATCATTTCCAACTCGATCCACGGCGCGCGTCCCAAGACCCCAAACCATGCGGATAAAGCCATCTTCAGGCCTGATTTGGGGGGACCAGCGGTACTGGTTGTGACTGAAGGCTACACCGGATAGGTCTGGCATATAGTAGTGATCAAATTGATTCCCCTCGACAACCTGGATCAAAACGGCCATGCGTTCGTCATAGTCCTGAAGGCCGCGCCCACGCCGATACAGTAGAGCGTTTGGATTGAGCGTAGATGCATAGATGCGGCCAATTGCGTGTGTGAGGGCTTTCAGGTTTTCTCCCAGGCTGCCCTGGTTGGGGCAAAAGATGCTTTCATATTTTCCGGCGAAGGCTGTCCCGAAATTGTCCTCCAGCAAACTGGAGGAACGCACGATGAGGGGCTGCTTCCCCACAGAGGTCAGCAGTATTTCGAGGCGTTGGATCACGCTGGGAGGGAATTCGGAGTGATCGTAATCTTTGACGATTTTAGGATAATCCCGGCGCATCTCATCTTCTGGTTTATACTTTTGGTCATTCCAGTGGATCAGGTTGTTCACCGAGATGAAAGTGTACATGAGGTCAGAGCCCATATAATAGGATTCGGGTGTGCGGATATTATTGCGCACATCATCCCGGGTGCAGCCTTTGAGGATGCGCGCGGCGAGCAGCATACCGGCGGCTTTGCCGCCGATCCGGCCATGTCCTATCTTATGCAGGTGGACTTCCATGAGATCGGAAATAGAGAACCAGTCACGGGCAATGTTGATATAGCGCAACTGGTCGCTGATCATATTGCGCATCAGAACGACTTTGATCTCACGCAGGCGTGGTTCCAGAGGTTTTCGTTCGGCTGGCGGTAATTTTTCTATCATCATCCCCTGGTTAAACAGCATCTCTTGAGGAGCAACTTCAGGGTTGAATTCAAACAAGGCTTCGTGGCTGGTCACGCCGCGTTCGTTGAGAACTTCTTCGATCAAGTCGTCGATCAGTTCAAAACTTAAATGGTGGCTGAAATAAAAATCCGTTAGCTGGTCACGAATAAAAGCTTTTCGGCGTTCCCAAACCTCGGAGGGTTCTTCAATTTGGGGGTGCTGCAGACCCTCGCGCTCCTGTGACTGGATTGATTTTCGGATTACTTCTTGTTCGAACTTTTTCTGGTCCAGGAACCCTTGCCGGAACAATTCTCTTCGCATCAAATCCCTGATGCGCGTGGAAAGGATTGGGTATTGTGACAATACCAAGAAGACACTCAAGAGTCGGTCAGTAGCGCTGGGAGGAAGGGTCATTTAGAACATACCTTACTTGCCTGGGTCGTATAAGTAATTCTAATTGAAATTTGTAAATTTGGAATAAAGGGAAAAAGGCACCTGCAGCGCAAGTGCCTACAATTTTTAGGTATGGATGGATATCAGCCGATATGCATGGGCATGATGATATGTTTATAATGTTCATCACCCTTGGGATGGAGCAATCCGGGAGTGTTGGCGGCATTCGTTTCAAGCCAAACATTGTCCGATTTGATCACTTCTAATACTTCTCGTAAGAAACGCACATTGAATGCAACCAGTAACGGCACACCATCAACGGATGCATCCACAAGGACTTCTGAGTTACCGGTCTGCTCAGATTGGGCAGATATCTCAAGCGTGCCCGGGCGGGCTTCGTCTGTATCTGGAATAATGTTCAACCGGGCGACATTGGTACCTTCCCTGGCGATGATCTCCGCCTGTTTACAGGCTTTTAGCAGTCCACTTGTTGAAAGCAGGGTGTGCGTTTTGAAACTCGGGGGAATGATAGCACGGTAATCAGGGAAGCTACCCTCAATCAATTGAGAAGCTAATTCCAGGTTATCCATATGGAAAATAACCTGCCCCCTGTCAGGGGGGAAGGTCATGGTCATGCTTTCATCGCCGCTGCTGATGATACGTGCCAATTCTACCAGTGCCCGGGCAGGGATGATGGCTTCCAATGGTGGGGAGACGGGATTGGATATATCATCTTCTCGGATGGAAATTCGGAACCCGTCGGTGGCTGCCATGGTGATGTGTTCGCCATCCAGCTTCAGCAGCACACCGGTTAAAACTGGACGGGCTTCATCCGTCGATGCGGCGAAAGCGACCTGCTGGACCATATCTTTGAATATGGCTACATTCAGCATGACGCCTTCTTCAAGATTGGGCTCAGGGATAGGTGGGAATTCTTCAGAGTCGATGCCTTTAATGTTCGTCTCGGAGGTGCCACAGCGTACATTCAAGGTGTGGGTGCTGTGGTCCAGCGTCAATGAAACCTTGTCGCTGGGTAGGTTGCTGACCAGGTCTGTAAAAGTACGGGCAGGCACGGTGATAGCGCCCTCACTCTCCACACGAGCATTGATCCAACAGGTGATACCCAATTCCAGGTTTGTTGCGCTGAGGCGCAGCTGGCCTTCATCGGTCTTGACCAGAATGTTTGATAGGACAGGCAGTGTACTACGGGGGGATACAGCTCTCGATACCATGTTGACACTATGAGACAGTTTTTGTTGGTTGACATTTACTTTCATTGGGTATGTACCTCTCCTATAACCTTATGGTGACGATATTCTCATAATAAAGTATACATCGAAGAATGATTTTTTTCCAGTTGCTAAGGGGATTGAGATATCCCCAATCATCCCTGTTGTTGACAGCCCTTAAGGGGTGAAGTATGCTTAATCCCGCCTGGGTGGGACCGGCGCAGCGGAGCCCTACGAACCCCGTCAGGTCCGAGAGGAAGCAGCGGTAAGAAGGTATCTCCGGGTGCCGCCGGTCATCCTGCCCGGGCAATTTTTATTTTGAAGTCTGTCACCAGCAATTACGTCCAATTGATTTTTATGAAATAAAACATGCCATGAGCGAAAAAACACCTCCTATTTGCAGTTATGAAGGCTCTGACTATCAACAAAGATTCTGGGATGAAGGGGGTAGATCTTACGAAGATGCTGTTGAGGCAATAGCAATTAAGCGCTTACTCCCTCCCAATGGTGACTTCATGCTGGAGTTAGGTGCTGGTGCGGGGCGTAATACCCTTCGATATAAGAATTATAAGCGGGTCGCACTGCTGGATTATTCTCGCACCCAGTTGGTGCAGGCGCGTGATCGCCTGGGGAACTCGGATCAGTTCCTTTACATTGCTGCTGATGTGTATCATTTGCCTTTTATTTCAGGACGGTTTGATGGGGCTACCATGATCCGAACCCTCCATCACATGGCGGATCCAGCACTGGCGCTTGCTCAAGTTGCGCGGGTGATGGCACCTGG
>JAYELT010000103.1:0-3203 GCA_034717715.1 Chloroflexota bacterium
TTGATATCCCAAATTACAGACGGGTTGGAATATCTTTATGCTCGGGGTCAGATTCATGGCAATTTACAATCAACGAATGTGTACCTTGACGCTGCGCGGCATCCATATCTAAGTGGGTTTGGAATATCCCAACCGCCTGGCAGCGCGCAAAATCCCTATTTCAGCCCTGAGCAGATCGAGGGTGGTGTTGTTGATCAGCGCACTGATGTGTATGCCCTGGGTGTTTTACTTTATGAGTTATTGACTGGGGTGACTCCGCCCGTGGGCATCGTTGCCAAACCAAGCGCGATTCGTCCTGATATTCCTGAAGCGATTGACCGGATCGTATTGAAAGCGTTGGCCCAAAACCCGGCACAGCGGTTCCAGAGTCCGGCTGAACTCAAGAATACCCTGCAAAATTCTGTCCTTCCAATGCATGCTGAACCTGTGTCAACCCCTGCTCCAGCGCCTGGAGTCTCTCAATCGGTGAATGTCCAACAGCCTACTAAAAGCACAAACTGGACCGCCATTATCCTGGTTGTGCTTCTGGTCGCGGTGCTGATTGGGGCTGCATTCCTGATCATTCCCCCGCTACTGCAGGATGATGAGGTTGTTGATGTCATTCCAACACAGCTTCCTGTAGAACAACCCACCGAACCGCCAGCAGAACCACCCACCGAACTGCCAACAGAACCACCAGATGTGGAACCGACAGAACCAGACGCGGGGTTTCCACCAGAAGATCTTCCTGATTTTTGTAATTCAATAGGTTTTGCAGCTGGAATTGCAGCCTTCGGAATTGCTTTTACTTATAAGAAACGCAAACGTGATATCTGACAGTTCAGGTTTCCAGGCTGTTTACATACTCATATAAAAAGGGATGTCCGGTTGATCTCAACCCAACCGGACATCCAAATACCCTTACCGACATTGGAAATTAACATAATAAAAATTAAAATGGGCATTAATCAGGGAAAGATTAACTTCTTTCGAATGCTCAATTTGTGCTGTCTGGATTTACTTGTCAAACGAAAAAACCTCGAACACCATTGAGATCATAAGCGGTTTGACCGAATGGACAGAAGGAAAATAGCACACAAAATAGAATGGATACTGGTAAATTGTTTGTGAGTGTGAAAATTTATTAGAAATCATAATTTTCGATTCTCACGAATTAATTTGTATGCAAAGAAGATCGAAATCCCCTATAAATTTAAATCAAACACATACCGGGTTCCCTGGTCAGGACTATTCTCAACCTGAAAACACCCACCGATTTTATTAATTCTCTGAGTGATTTTATAATAGATTTTGGCTTCATCATTTTCGGAAGTCAAATTAATATTCACATTTTTATCACAGAAGATTTCCAAATGAATTTGATTTTCACCTCCTTTGATCTGCAAGGTGATTTCTTTAGTTTGAGATATTTTTTCTATATAATTCAATAGCTCTTGAATAATTCGGTTAACCCCTCTTTCAGTCATTTTTGGAAGATCCAAATTACCTTCCACTTTCAGAGTGGTTTTGATACCTGCCTTTTCTTCAACAGCTTCAAACCTGGCTCGTATTGACATCTCAAGCCCAAGTTCCTCAAGAAGTTGCTGCCTAAGCTCGAATATCATTAACCGCATATCCTTCACAGCACCGCTAGAAAGGTGTTGTAATTCCAGTGAATGTTCATTTGCTAAACTTATCTTGCCCGATTCTATAGCTCGTTGAATGGCGTTAGCATACAGGCTGATGCTGTAGAGGGTTTGTGCAATGGAATCATGCAGCTCATAAGACAATCGGTTTCTTTCTTTCAGGATGCCCACATTTTGAGAGAGTTCGTAAAGGTGAGCATTTTGGATAGCTATCGCTGCATAATTAGCAAATAATTGACCAATTCTGAGAGATTCATGATCATAATGATCTTCCTCATGGAAAGCCAACACCATGATACCAATTTGGTCTTCGTTAATGAACATTGGCAAGAACAACCAGGATAGAAACCGCTTCAAGTTCTTGATATCCAAATTTAAAATACCACTAATTTCAACCAATAGACCTGGGATTTCATTGATATTTCGGATGAAGGAAGAATACTTGCTGGAAACTAAGCGATGGATTTCATGGTAACGATCTTTTGGAGATAAAACGACTGCAGAACCTCTGAATAGAGGCGGTCCTTGATACGCTTGCAGGTTTAAAAGGTTATCTTCAATTATAAAAACCGCAGCCGCACTATATCGGATTAAATTTGCTAATTCTATCAAGATTGTATTTAGCAATTCTTGAAGATCAAGCATGGAAACGATAGACTTGACCGTGTCGAGTAATATGGGGATTTGTGTATTCTTGTTCACAGGCTTTGGAAATCCTTATATTTATATTCAGAAATATTTTCATGCAAGGCAAGCGCATACCTTTTCCCATTAATCTCCAACCCATTCACTCTACCCAAAAACCACCTCAATTGGTTTTCTGAAAGGGATGGATGCTCCATTTCGAATCTATCAATTTGTCTGTTAAGTACAGCGCGAATACCATTGGCAAATGAATTCCCCTCAACCGAATATTTTCCCTCAGATTGTTCACAAACCTTAATATAATTCGCCCCTTCACAGGTAATTTTATCATCACCCCGATTTTCGCTGAAGAAGTCGCGCCAAGCCTGATTGACCATTATAATCATTGCTTTCTCGTCGATTATTGCTCCATGACAAGGTAAACCGTTGAAGGCATTACACTATAAACATTCTAAAGGTTGATCCCTTTGTTGGGGATTCTTCTTTTTCTTTATATTTGGCGGTGAATTAAGAGAATCATTTTGTGGTGAGGTGTTCCCTTATTATCATTAGTGTTTGTGAAAACGAAAATTCTAAGGATCATAAAAAACTAAAAATAACTCGATCCTGATTTTTTCCATAAAAGCTTTCATTAATCAATATCCAAATTTGGGATCCCGACGGTGTTTGAATAGTAACCCAAAAGGAAGTTAATTACATCATTATTTTGTTGATAAATTTAATAAATCTCTAAGTGGCCCCAAAACTCAACAATTGTTGAGATGGTGTTCAGCAATTTATGATTGCTGATGGAAAAAATCAACACTGGATTGATAACAAATTTCTTACTATCTGATATCTTGGAATGGGGGCCGTTAAAAATTGTGAATCGTAAACATTTGATTAATTTCGTAAGGGCAACCCCCTGTGGTTGCCCTGGGCAGACACTGCCCC
>JAYELT010000103.1:3303-33553 GCA_034717715.1 Chloroflexota bacterium
GGATTGATAACAAATTTCTTACTATCTGATATCTTGGAATGGGGGCCGTTAAAAATTGTGAATCGTAAACATTTGATTAATTTCGTAAGGGCAACCCCCTGTGGTTGCCCTGGGCAGACACTGCCCCTACAATTGCGTGTATATTCATGTTTATTGATATTTAAGGATGTCCAATCATTGGCAAGAAAATGCAACCAATATAGCAATTAGTTTTTCAACACTCTCTCACAATTGATTGATGTTGCAAAAAAATATGATAAGAAAATTATGTACCATTGTGACAGAGCAGTTTACCCATTGATTCCTGATTTGATCGAGATGGGGGTTGATTTGTTGAATCCGATCCAGGTTAATGCGAAAAATATGGGGGATTGGCGCTTGAAGGATGAGTTTGGGGACAAATTGTGTTTCCATGGAGGTATTGATAATATCCATACACTCCCTTTTGGTACACCTCAAGATGTTCAAAATGAAGTCAAGGATCGAATACAAGTATTAGGGAGAAATGGCGGCTACATCGCAGCAAGTACACATCATATTCAATCAAATACACCCCCAGAAAATGTGGATGCGATGTATGATATCAAAATTCGAAATTGCAAATGATAATAAATTTACATTTATCTATTATTTCGAAATATGTATTAGAAATCCATCCTAATTTGAAGTTTGTGTGGAGCAATCCTATCTTCAGCTAATTTCACATATTCTGAATTAATATCATAACCAATATAGCTTCGGTTAGACTTAATTGCTGCTATTGCCGTTGATCCACTCCCCATAAATGGGTCCAAAATAACATCATTCTTATACGTATAGAGCTGTATCAATCTAAAAGGTAACTCTATTGGGAAAGGAGCTGGATGACCGACCTTCTTTGCCGATTCGGTGTTCATCGTCCACACAGACTTTGTCCATTCCATAAATTGTGCTTTTTCTATTGAGTTTTCATTACCCTTTAATTTCTCTCGCTTGAATGAGCCTTTTGAAAAAATTAAAATATATTCATGAACATCTCTCAACACGGGATTAGAAGCAGACAACCAACTACCCCAAGCCATCGAGACACCAGCTCCAGCACCCTTATTCCATATTATTTCTCCACGCATCAAGAAACCTATCTCTTGCATCATTTGAGAAATGTAATCCGAAAGTGGAATGTATGGCTTCCTACCCAAATTAGCTATATTTATACAAGCCCTACCACCTTTAACGAGAACTCGAAAAGTTTCAGTAAACACATTCCTTAATAAATTGAGATATTCTTGAAGTGATAAATCATTATCATATTCTTTGGAAACGTTGTAGGGTGGTGATGTAACCATTAAGTGTAATGTGTTGTCAGGTATCTGATCCATATGCTTAGCATTACCTAATATAATGGTGTTTCGCAACTCCTCAGGAAAATTGTTATCTTCCCTAACTTCACTTTTATTTATTTCTTGCATATCTAATTCTGAATATAACCGTGAATCATAATAGGTTGATGAATCGTGATTAATTCTAGAATTTGTTCCAAAACTACTTGTTTTTGATCCTTTTTTCGATCTTTTTGCCATTTACCTATTCCTGTTTCCAAAGTTCAAGCCATCGCTTATATGGATCAAATACTATTTCTATCTTTTCCCATTGTACTGGAATAATCAAGCTTTGGGGATGATTAGCTAAAATTCTAATAGCATTTGTTGTGATTTCCACTCCCCTAGGATTTGTACCCGGCTTTGGTAGTTTCATATATTCTTCTCGACCTAATTGCTCTAATAATTGTGCTTGAAGCTGCTTTGTGAACAAGTATAAGGCACCAGCTCCCCCCCAATTAATATGAGCAAGAAGCATGTCACAAGTTGGAACATATTCTTCGCTAAACTTAACAGCTTGATCATGATCTACGGTCCAAATCAGTTTTACTCCACCAATACGACGGCCTGTTACAGTTTTGATTGAGATTGAATTTCCATGAACAATAACATCTGCTTCTGGTTCATGAATTGGGAGATCCGTTTGAACATTTTCTCGTCCAATTTTATACACAAGTAACGCTATCAAGATTTTTTCTCGTATGCTTCCGACTTCCATTCCAATCTTTCCAGCCCTAGAACTTTCAAGCTCTGCAATTTGAAATAACTCTGGAAGTTTCGTTTGTATTTTTTTTATGATATCCTGATCTTGAAATAATCCCTCAACCATTAATTTTCACCTTCCTAATTTTACATCTGGTTCTTTTTTGTGTAGACCTACTAGCTTATCCCCAGTTATAAATAGTCGAGATTCAACTTAATGTCTATAAGATGTTTATGACATTATTATATATCAATTTTCAAAACCACTTATTCTACTATCCGTAGTATTTGTATTATATTATGAATAAATATCCTTTTGAAACGACTCCATATAAGACTTAATATCCGGGATAGCGGTTAAACGGTCATAGAAAAAGTTATTCACGATATTGATCACTTCTGCCCGGGCAGCCTCCGCTTCAGCACTCAATTGTTCATAATTTACCTGGCGCTGAATAGCATCCCTAAATCTCAGGATTCTTGAAACGATCTCCACCTCGCGTTCATCCTCCATCACTCGGATCACTTCCATCATCAAGTTTTCAGCTTGTTGGATCAACTGTTCTTCTTTGAAGGCTGATTTAGCTTTGATGGCATCGTCCACGGTGCGGATCAATGACCAAACCTGATACAACATGGATGCAGGTTCATCAAATAATTCCCGTAAAAAGACAGCCTCCTCATAGCGACCTGTCAACCGGAAGATATTATACATTCGCTTGGCGGCTTTGCCATAATTGATGTTCTTGGTAACGTATTTCTTTACTTCTCCTTCCAGCTGCTCCACATAATGATCCATTGCATCAGCGCTGACATGCTGGGAGAGTTTAGAAAATATCGGGACAGATTCAGCCTCTAAGTAAACTTCCTGAAAATACGGGTCCAGGTACCCATCCAGAGGTGTGATCGTCCCATCCGGCGCTTCCCAGGTGACATCCAGCATGTTGCTGGCATTAGCCAGCGTCCCATGTATTGGATCTGCTACAACCCAGTCCAGCTTGCACCAGCCCGGGTCCTGGGCAACTTCCTCCCAAAGAAATTCCAAGGGCTTCCCATCGGGCGAAAAACCAATTTTCTTGCCTTCTTTAATCTCACCCGGCTGCCAGGAAATCGGGCTTTCCGTTCGGAAAGATCGGTTACCTTTGATAAAATCGGTTGGGTAGGATCCTAGCTTAACTTCAATCAACTGGTAAGTCGGTCCTTGAATTGTAGCAAGCGCCTTCTCGCGCATGATCTTCGCTAGAATCTGGCAGGCTTCTTTTTGGGTAGGCGCGATGATATTGACGCGTTCAAAATAATCACAGTCACCTGGATAACGCTGAAATTTAGATTGCGCCGATGAACCGGATAAAGCCAAAGCTGTTTCAACTTTCCCGGGAACATCCAAAAATTCCACCAATTTACCAACCCTGCGGAAATAATCCAATCGTTCAGAGCTGAAATCCAACATTGCGATATTTTGCCCAAAAACCCCAGTGCGTTCATCAAATGTGATCTGATCCCCCTCTTCTACAGCCTTTTGGATCGCATTCAACCACTCTACTGCTTCCTCTTCATTCAGCTCAACATTAAGACGTTTAGCAGATTGAATGACTTCGTTTAATTCATCTTGAGAAAAACTCTCGGACATATCCTTTTACCTCCGTTGATTTGTATACCATTAGGATACATTTATATCACCATTTTTGTCAAGCTATTGAAATTTGGTATATAACTCACATCTCGAAAAATATTGGATTGGATACCTTATTCTTACAATTTAATCGTATAATGTATTACGCATTAATGAGTCCAGGTTGGCTGGATGGCCGCGGGCACGCAGGGCCCGAGGAAAGTCCGCACACTACAGGGCAGCATGCCGGGTAACGCCCGGAAACGTGTAAACGTTTGGAGCAGGGCCACAGAAAGCATACCGCTCTTCAGAAGTGTAGAGTAAGGGTGAAATGGTGGTGTAAGAGACCACCGACGGGTGCAGTAATGTGCCCGGACAGGCAACCCCCATGCGGTGCAAGGTCAAGCAGGAGAGAAGTCCTTCACGGACGGGAACGGCCCGTTTCCCAATCATCTCCGGGTAGACCGCTTGAGCGGATGGGTAACCATCCGCCTAGATAGATGTTCATCCAGGTGGGATCCCCACCAGACAGAATGCGGCTTATAGGCTGACCTGGACTTAACCAAAGAAATCAATACCGAGATAGTATTTTCTCGGGATGTTTGTTTATTTTCAGTTCGCCACAGCAACCTGCGTTCCAAAATAATCTTGAAAGTTAATGATATCCTCAAAATCTCATCAGTAGGTATTGATTTTTTACTCGGTTTCTATATATAATATAGTATGCCTCAGAAAATATTTACTGTTGGGCATAGCAACCTCACCTTTATGAGATTCCTCACATTGGTCCAGGCGAACAACATCAACCACATCATCGATATCCGCAGCATCCCTTACAGCCGGCGAGCGCCTTGGAGCGATAAATCGCGTCTGCCGGAAATTTTAAAGCCTTTTCAAATTCGCTACACTTATATGGGACATAAACTAGGAGGGAAGAGACAGCCTATCGATCGCATTTCAAGACAGCAAGGGATCTCATCTCAATCGGATTATGACGATGGGATCCATCTTTTGCTGCAGCTTTCGATGCGGGATAAGCTGGCACTGCTTTGCGCCGAGGGAGACCCCGCCCGTTGTCATCGTCAGCACATCGTGGCACAAACCCTGATTGATGCCGATGTAACTGTGCTTCATATTCTAAAAAATGGTGTAATTAAAGAGGCCTGGAAAGAGGATGCCTCCCCCGAACAACCTTTGCTTTTCTAACCACTGATTAACAATACACCAATCTCACTATACAATACATTCAACCTACGAAAGAGCGAGGCAGCTATGAACCCAAAGAGAATCAGCAAATTTATCATCATCCTGTGCATGCTCATCCTTACAGGCTGCAATTTACCAGGACGAGGGCAAGTAAACATCGCCATTACCAGTCCCATACAAGGGCAAGCCTTGGTCCTCAACCAGGAGACACGGGTCCTTTCTTTGTCCATGGCAACAAGCGGCATCCAATCCGTTGAGCTGTATGTCAACGGGCAATTAATTCATACAGACACCCCACCCGCCGGCAATCCAAAGGAATACACCGCTGACCAACCCTGGATACCAACACAAGAAGGGAATGTGGTGATTTCGGTTGTCGCAATTGATACGAAGAACAACAGATCAGATCCGGTCAGCATCAGCCTTCAGGTTGTACCTTCAGTGAGTGATGCTGGTGGGATAGCAACCCCTACTCTGACGGTCACACCCGAGGGACTTCCCCAAACCCAGACAGCACAGGTTGGCTGTACAAATGATGCGACCTTTGTCCAGGATGTCACCATTCCGATTAATTCGTATCTGACGGCTGGTTCCAACTTCACCAAGATTTGGCGGGTTTCAAACAGCGGTACTTGTGATTGGATAGGGTATCAACTCATACACATCAGTGGTGAATTATTCGGCACCACTTCGCCCCAGGCACTCCCGATGGTCAACAGGGGCAATAATGCGGACATCACGCTTGAAATGGTCGCGCCATCATCACCTGGCACCTATTCATCCGTGTGGCAGATCAGAGCAGAGGACGGGACGGTTTTTGGTCCAGACTTGTTGATGACCATTGTTGTCCCACAACTTCCATCCTTGACGCCTTCCTCAACTGCAACATCAACAGCCACCACCGCACCGACTTTCACACAAACGATCACCCCCACACAAACGCTGACCGTGACACCCACCAACACACAGACGCAACCACCGCTTTCTGTGGAACAAATTCAAACTCAGATTCCCATTGCCCCTAGCAGCACAGAACACACAACCGTTTCATGCCCTTATGGATCGGTTGTGGTTTCAGGTGGTTTTTCAGCTCAAAATGGGATCAGAGTGTGGCATTTCATGAAAGATGGTCTTGGTTGGCGCATCTATGCGACAAATTCATCTAGTTCTGAAAGAATTTTAACAGTGAAAGCAACCTGCTTATACAACTCAGGTGGTACAGTCAGCCAGGAGATAACCCAAGTCAATATCAATCCCAATGGAAAAACAAACCTAAAAGCGAACTGTCCCTCAGGTTCCGTCGTAACCGGCGGAGGATGGGTGATCGGCTCTTCAAATTCTGTACGCATTTACAATTCAAGCCAATCGGGAAACGCCTGGCAAATATGGGTCGAGAATAATACAAGCAGCACACCGTTAGTCAATGTCTACGCAATCTGTCTCTCAGGTGTCTCAGGATCTACAAACCAAACTTCTCCCACAAGTGTCTCAATATCGGGCAGCAGTACAGGTTATGCAATAGCATCTTGCCCATCTGGGACCTATACGACTGGGGGTGGGTTTGCCCTCCAGGAAAACCTTACTGTCTATAACACTTCTATGTATCAGGATGACTGGATCAATTATGCGCGGAATACCTCAGGAGACAACAGGACTATGTTCACCTACGCCACCTGTTATTCACCATAAAACAAGTTAGTACAAGGCTAAAAACGGTGCGGCTGGCTTCCAATTTGCTGCACCGTTTTCTATTTGCCCTCATTGTTCTGGGTATAATTAAAGTGTCCATAGAAAGCGAGGCACTTTTGTCAACACCAGATTTGTTCAGCAAAGCTATTATTCAATCCATTAAATCATCAAAGGATGCCAGGATCATCCAACCAGTTCAGGTTGGTAAGACCGATCTTCAAAATGAACTGGTCTTCTTCTTTAAACCTGAGCTTCTTGACGTTGAAGAAGACACAAAAATTACCAACACCTTTCAATTAATCGAACAGAAATTTGAGGAATTCAACGTCAATGTTGTGGGTGCGGTCATTGTCCCTGGCGCTGTTCTTGATAAACACGGGATCATGAATCAGCACTATGGATTCATAAACCAGCTTTCTCGCGAATCCTCCAAATTAGTAAACCCAGATACACGCGATAGAATCTTCCAAACACTTGGCAAGGAAGATAATGCAAATCATAGAATCCTTGGCGGGCACGAATTCCTGCGCACGTTTAACTCCGATATTAACACTCTTTCAGATGTTTGGTTTGCCCAGGAAGCCAATAAACTACGCAGTGGTTTTTATTTTATCGAGGATACCTTTGAAGAAACGCCAATCATCTTGATCAATGGGTTTCATCCCTCCCAGCTGCAGCACTATACACGTGAAGATCATCGCATTTACTTGATGCTGCTGCATACAGACACCGACTGGTATTCCTTGAAGTTTGACCTGGTAGGTGATACTTTTCCCAAAAGAGCCAAACCATGCTCGATTCGGGGCTTGCTATTTGCTGACCCAGGTTGCTACGGGCAGCAGGAAGTTGGTATCAACACCAATGGCGTGCACCTTTCTGCCGGTCCATTTGAGGCCGCGTTTGAGGTCGTTAATTTCTTTGGACCGCTCCTGGAATTAGACCCGGGCAAAACGCCACCCTTAGCAATGAGAAGAGCAATAGAATCCGGGTGTTCTGAGGAAGAAGTTATAAGATTGATGAAAAACCCGCCCCTGAACACCAGTGACCTGTTTTCTGAGACTGAAAACCTGAATACAAATGCTGCAGTTGAGTTGGTCAATAAACAGCTGTTTCGGGATAATTAACCTTATTTGATAATTTATCGAGGAATGCATGACACAAATTGAAAAGACACACTTATACCAGGAAATCCATGAACAACCCGAGGTGATCCGAAGGCTGATCGATGATCAGCAGGATGTTATTTCATCTCTGGCAGAAAATATAAAAGCACGTGGGATCCACCATATATTCATTGCTGCGCGTGGTACCAGTGACAACGCCGGTCGCTTTGCAAAGTATTTGATGGGTGCTCATAATCGTATGGTTATCAGCTTAGCCACGCCCAGTTTATTCACCATTTACAAACAACCTCCTAATCTTACTGATTCATTGATTTTAGGGATCAGCCAGAGTGGGAAAAGCCCCGATATTGTCTCTGTTCTCAAAGAAGGCCAAAAACAAGGGGCTCTCACAGCCGCCATCACAAACGTCCCTGACTCTGATTTAGGTAAAGTTGCAAAATTAGTCATCGACTTGCAAGCAGGAGAAGAGGTTTCTCTTGCCGCCACTAAAACCTATACAGCTCAACTCACCAGCCTGGCTTTGCTTTCAACAAAACTCAAACCTGACAAAGATCATATTCAAGACCTAGACCAACTTCCCGACCAAATCGCTGATGTGTTTGCTTCTGAGCCGCACATCAACGATCTGGCTGAGCGCTACCGCTATATGTCTCATTGTGTTGTTATCGGTCGCGGGTTTAACTATGCTTCAGCATTTGAGTTTTCATTAAAAATGAAGGAACTCACTTACACGATTGCAGAGCCCTATTCCAGTGCTGATTTCCTCCATGGGCCTGTTGCATTGGTGGATCGAGGTTTCCCCACCTTTGTGATTGCACCGGATGGTGAAATGGCTCCAGAAATGCAAGCACTTATTGGAAAGGTCCATCAACGGGACGCAGAAGTGATCATTTTCAGCGATAAAAACGATTTACTCGGGATGTCTCCTCACAATGTGAGATTGCCAGCTGGAGTTCCCGAATGGTTGTCGCCCATCTCAGCGATCATGCCGGCTCAGATGTTCGCGATGTATCTAGCACATACACGTGGCTTTGATGTTGATAACCCACGTGGGTTGAGGAAAATCACAGAAACCTGGTAAATTGAAAAACGCTGAAGGATACCGCTTTTTGTCCCGCGCCTTTGGATCCCTCACAGATCATGCATCGTGCACAATTAAGTCGTCCAGGCTGCGCTTAGGAACATGATGAACCCCCTCTGCATCCCGGTAATATCTGATCTGTCCATCAGATTTCAGGGGTTCGGTAATAACCGTTTCGACTGGTTTTCCTAAAGCTAAAACCAGCAGGATTTTATATCGCTCTGGAATCCCCAAACTCTTACACAATCCTTCACGCTTTGCGGACCCGATCATGCAGCCCCCCAAGCCTTTCTCTGCTACCCCTAGCATGATGCTTTGTGCAGCAATTCCATGATCCACACCAAAATTAATTTGAATCTCCATATCACCCAGGATGATGATATAAGCGGATGGTCGCTCCCCTTCCTTCGGACCCTTCCAATCTTTCAGAGAACCCGCCCACCCCAGGTGTGGGAAGATCAAATTATTCATTTCAGGTGTATTGCTCAGCCAAAACTTTAATGGCTGCATATTATTCCCAGTTGGCGAATACTGTGCCAATTGAACCAATTCCCGAAGGATCTCACCATCAATACGATATGATTCATCAAAACGACGATAGCTTCGACTCATCTTTACCAGTGTTGTTAAATTCATCACATTCCATCTCCTGAATTAATCGCGTATTAGCTTTTCTTATCTTCTAAAGAACATTAGATAAATAGGATAATCACTGTTTCTTCAAGCAGTTACAAACTAAAATCTGGAAAATTAAATTCGGCACAATATTAAAGCAGGTGCAGTTTTTTTTCATCCTTATTTGCCGAACGAGCTCCAATAATTTTGTAGTCAAAATTCTGTATGAATTATATCAGCCTTATTCTATCCATCAGCAACACAGCCAGGTGGATTAGATTTTCGATTTCTTATCATTCTACTGAGGGAAAACATTTTGGGTTTATTAAAAATCTAAAAGTTTCTCGACTATTGTTTATCCTCTTCAACCATTCCCCCAGCCACACGCCAAACGGAATGGTTTGCTAAGAATTTTGGTTCGAACATGGAAAGATCAGCAGAAGTCAGGATAGCTTGATCGCATTCTGATATGGAAGCCAATAAATCTCCACGCCGCTGCCTATCAAGTTCCGACAGGATCTCATCCAACAATAGAACCGGCCATTCACTGGTACGCTTGTGAAGCCAATTTACCTCAGCCATTTTCATCGCCAGCAAAGCTGTTCGCCCCTGACCGCGTGAGCCGTAATCCCCCAAGTCCACCTGGTTGCTTAGAAATCTCAGCTCATCCCGATGTGGACCGATGGTGGTCACACCACGTGCAATTTCCACTTGCTGCAGTCCCTTAAGGGCATTTAACAGGCTATTCTCAATTTCATCCTGTGAGAATCGAGATCGATCAGATACCGTTGAGACATTCAAAGTCATCTGCCCATCAAGCCTTTCCAGAGGTTCAAAAGCTGGCTGGTAATCAAGCCGCAGCACCTCTTTGCCATGGGTTAAGTCATAATGTATTCTTTTCGCTTCCTCTTCAATCTCTCTGATCGTCCTGATGCGTTCCTGCATGATGAAAGCGCCATGCCGTGCTAACATACCATCCCAAATAGCCAGTTGTTCTCGTTCGCCCCCACGCTCGGCCAGTTGTTTTAGCAGGGCATTTCGCTGTAAGAGTGTCTGCCCGTATTCACTCAGATGTTTACCGTATTGAGATGAAACCTGAGAAATTAACATATCCAGGTAACGCCGGCGTTCCGAAGGCCCCTCCTCAATGATTTTCGCCATCTGGGGCAAAAAAATCACTGCGTTAAAAAATCCAACGGCTTCACTTATCTTTCGCTTAACACCATCAACCAGTACCTCTTTGCGAAAGCGAGACCTGCCATTGCTGCCGTTCGGTTCACGAATCAGACGGACCTCAATTTTATGCATTCCTTCTTGGCGTTGAAATTCCCCCACAATCCTGCACACTGCGATCCTGTTTACTGGGGATGTGAAATTGATCAACTCCCTATCAGAGCCAGCATGAAAGGAAGCAAACGTTGAAAGGTAATATATCGCTTCCAGTATGGTCGATTTTCCCTGGGCATTTTCCCCTACTAACAAAAAAATTTCTCGGGGAATATCCAGATCCAAACGAGAAAACCCCCGGAAATCAGTCAGAGAAAGGTGCTTTAAATGCATGAAAGCTTAGATTGAATCAGTCTCTTCAGCATCAGACTGCCAAAGGGTGTCAGCGCGGTCGGTATAAAGAACGCCATTGACATGATCTATCTCATGTTGAAATATCCGTGCCAGCCATCCCTGAGCACGGATTCTTATTTGTTGACCCTTAGAATCCTGCCCGCGGACAGTGACCACTTGGGCTCGGTTGACTTCCCCGGCAAATCCCGGCACCGAGAGGCAAGCTTCTATCCCTATGACCGTCTTTTCGGATTTTTGAACAATCTCAGGATTGACCACCATATAGAGTTGTTTAGGAATGTTTTCATCTGACTCGTGTCCAAATTCGACCACGATCACACGTTTTGCAACACCGATTTGCGGAGCAGCCAGTCCAACCCCGGGTGCTTCTCGCATTGTTACAACCATATCATCAATCAGCTGCCTTAAATTGTTGTCAAAAAGTTCAATTCGTTTTGCTTTTGAATGCAGAACATTATCAGGAAAAGTTGTAATTTCTCTTAAAGTCATAATCAAATCTCCAAAAAGAATTTTACCAGTAAGTTAATGATTTATGAAATGATCACATTCCATTCTTCAGAATTCAGGATTGATCTGATCAGACTTATTTTCCAACACATTTCGGTATTTTTCCGTCTTTTGATGGTAGCTTGCGATCCAATCTGAAAATCGTTCCCGTTCCGTTTCGATTTCAAATTTCCGAATTTTCTCCAATCGTTCACCCATCCGATAGAAAATATCCTGCTGAACCTCTGAAGGTTTATAAACATGGTCAAATGATAACTTCATATTGCCAACAGTGATGTAGACTGTCCCAAAATTGAAAAGAAATCCCCAAAACCCCTGGCGTTCATATTCTATACTGAGAATATTTTCCAATGGGGCAGACCTGCGGCGAATCCTACCCAAAGGCTTACGATCAATATCAGTAATTTGGTCCAGGGTGACCTTAAAAATATCGTTTCGCCAGTCCGCATATTGATAGATCATCAACATCAAACAAACAAGCAAGATCACGAAAAGGAAAATAATTGCAGATGTGAAATCAAAAAAGGTCAGCAAGCCCACTGATCGTCCTACCAACACAGCCAGTGTGATGAGTGTTGATAAAAATGGTAGCCAAATCCTCTTAATTAAAATAAACCAGTGCTTACGATAAACAATCGCACCACTTGATTCATAGCGCAGGCGTATAAAATCCGAAAACAACCAGGCGACAAACCCGGGTTCTTGGGGTTCTTCTCCTGTTTCTTGATCCACTACTTCTGGTATGCTGACATGTGTATCTTGTGTATCATCCCAGGGGAGTTCCAATTTTTCATCGAGTTTCTGAGCCATTACCTGTGCTTCATCCAGCCTGTTAAAAGACTCAGACCGATGCCAGTAGGATTCTATCAAACTCTCAACTGACTCCGCCCTTTTTAGATCACGCAAGCGAATTGTCCCGACATAAGTCATCACAACGACATCTGCAAAATCGAAAATTCTGCCTATCCGGGAACGATGTAAGCCCACAGACATGATGGTGCGCAAAGGAGCTTCTTGACGGCTCTCATAAATCAAAGCAACTTTTTCAATCCACACCACACGCTTGTTGGTCACAATGAAGTAATCATTACGCCAGTCAAAGATTCTCCAAATCAGCCAGAAGATCGCTAATGGACATGCAACAGCAAGCAAAATCCACCCATAAGACCTTTCAGGTAACCAGAAGTGTTGGGTAAAAATGGCTCCGAAAAAGGTCGCGAATCCAAATAATATCGGCAGCACCATCCTCGACCAAAGAATAGCTGGATGCCGACGAGTGATGACATGAACATGCTCATCCTCTTGCAGCCAGGGCAGATCCACATGTGCTGATAATTTTCGGCTCCGTATGAGAACCTCTAGTTTCTCTTCAATCCCACTCAATTCTTCAGAAATTATCAGATATTGATCCGCACTGAACTGGAGAAGGACCGAATTGGATTCAGCTACTGCTTGGTAAAACCGGGGATCATCATACAACAAGGCTTCTTCACCAAAAAAATCGCCGATTTTCAAGAAGGATAAAATACGCTCATCCTCAGTAATCAGATCAACATGACCCTCAAGAATGAGATACATCACCTCTGAGGTATCACCAGGGTTAAAAATAGCCTCCCCCCCACGAAATATTGCTGGCTGAAAGAATTTTGCCAACCAGTTCAGTTCGTCATCCTTTAGATGGGCAAAAAGAGGACTCTGATCAAGAAGTTCAACGACCTTTTGATGTTCAATTTCCATACCCTTAGTATAAAACATCTTGCGACTTTAATAAACGATAACAGACTATAAAAAAGGTAATTGATAAAAACATATATAATTGAGATTGATTTTTATGTATCAATAAATTATAATAAATATGATAAAAATAATCCTATTAATCCTCATCCCGGCATTAGGATAATAATGAAATGCACATCTTGTCAATCTGAACTGAGTTTGGGAGCCCGAGTTTGCAAGAATTGTGGGAATCCTGTTTCTTTAAATCCGTCTCTTGAAGACCTGTATTTTTCACGCCTGACGGCAAACGCACCCCCTGCATTTGTTCAAAAAGTGCGGTCAGCAACTTACTTAGCGAAAGAGCAGCGTATTGTCACCGCCATCATGTTCACAATTGCCAATGTTGATGAATTCAATGAGGGTATCTCCGAGGAAGAACGCACCCCCATCCTCAACCAAGCTCTTGATCGTTTTGCTGGTATCATCTTTCAATACGAGGGTACCATCGCTAAACTGTGGGAAAATACTGTGCTGGCAATCTTTGGTGCCCCGATATCCCATGAAGATGATCCCCTCAGGGCTGTCCATGCAGCTCAAGCAATCTTGGATGAGGTTCAACTCGTTAGCGCTGATATCGAAGCAGTATACGATATCCCCCTTCGCCTAAATTTAGTAATAAATTCTGGGCCTATTGTGATCGGTGACATCAAATCAAACCTGAAATTTAATTTTCGATCACTCAATAAGACCCTAGAGTGTATGGACCTTGCGATTCGAGCTGCGATCCCGCGCTGTGAAGTCATCATATTGGATAATACTTATCAATTCATCAAACCTCATGTTGAATGTGAGAAGCTTGAGGACATTGTTTGTGATGAGATCAATACTATCCTCGTCCTGTGGCAGCTCGATCATCTTACCGTGCAGGAAGATCAATATAAGCGAATGCCTGTAACTCAAATCACTCCATTGATCGGTCGCGAAAAGGAACTCGACCAATTAATGGAGCTTAGCAAAACAGTTCAAGTCGGATTGGGTCGGGTGGGTGTGGTCCAGGGTGACCCAGGTATTGGGAAATCCAGGCTGATCCTTGAATGGAAACACAATATAAACACAATGGTTAAGGCAGCACCAGTAAGATGGATTGAAGCCCATGGATCAGCCTTTGGACCCGAACTAGCTTATCACCTATTGAAGAACCTCATTCGTGCTGCTTTGCAGGTGCCGGAAATCGCTTCAAGTGACAGATTAGATGAGAGTCTGCAAACTGCCCTTGAAGAAATGGTTGGTTTGGACAAAGAGAACGTCCACTTATTCCTTGCTCACCTTTTAGAAATCCCACTCAGTGATAAAGAGGAAGAAGAAATCCATCATCTGAATGCTGCTGAACTACGAACACAATATTTGCATACGTTGCGTGCCTTCCTGCGAAATATGACATTTGAACAACCCCTGATCATCATCCTGGATGATCTACAGTGGGCAGATGCCTCTTCTACTGACCTCTTGATCGAATTGCTTTCCATGGCATCCACTTCACAAGTTTTATTCTGCCTTGTAACCCGTCAGGATCGAGATTCAATGGGTTGGCGGTTGGTCACCCAGGCGCGTGCGCAGCTCGGTCCTCGCCTGACTGAGATCGAGCTTGAAAACCTTAATGAAGAAGAAAGTCAATCTCTTATCAGGGAAATGCTCCAAATTTCTGATGTTCCAGATCAAATCCGTAAGATTGTTCTGGGAAAATCGGAGGGAAATCCTTATTTCATTGAAGAGTTAATCCAAATGTTGGTTAATGAAAATGTCCTCCTCAACAAGAACAATCGGTGGGTAGTTGAATCGGGAATTGACATCAATATGGTACCCAACAGCCTCCAGGGTTTATTGACAGCACGAATTGATCGTCTGCCACCAGAAGCGAGGTTCACATTAAGGGTGGCCAGTGTTATCGGGAGGAGCTTCACCGAGCGTGTAATCAAGTATGTAATGGCTGATCATGCACCTGATCTGGAATTAATGGAGCAATTAAGCATTCTCGAATCCATCGGCATGGTTAAAGTGGCACAGGTTCATCCTGAATTAACCTATGAATTCAAACATATCCTGCTGCATGATGCCGCTTATCGCTCGATTTTTGAAAGAGATAGCAATGAATTGCATCTCACTGTTGGTCAAGCGCTTGAAGAGCTCTATCCCGAACAGAAAGCTCGTTTGGCCTCCCAATTGGCTTATCACTTTCTGCAGGGACAGGATGACCAAAAGGCATTGATTTACCTGGACATGGCAGGTCACAGGTCAATGCAAGCTTTCGCTACTGCTGAAGCTGAAAATTATTTCAGGCAGGCGATCCAGCTGACTGATGGCGATGAAAGACAGGCTCATCTTTATGCTGACCTGGGTGAAGTTCTTGCGCAACAATCAAAACATCTGGAGGCTATTCAAGCATGGAAAAAAGCTATCCACTATTACAGCAAGTTAAATCTTCCCAATCGGTTAGCAAGAGTTTATGCCTGGTCCGCACGTTCCGCATGGTGGGGATATGATCCGAAACACAGTCTTGAAATCTGTTTGGCGGGGTTAAATGCCATTGAAGGAGCTGTTGAAAGCTCCGATATCGCATATCTCATCCATGAAACCGGACGCGCGTATCTTTTCAACAACCAGCCAGAGAAAGCACGTGCATACAGTGAACAAGCGCTTGAGATGGCAAAGCGAATGAACGCTGTCGATGTTCAGGCAGAAACTTTGGCTACGATTGGCATCCTGCCAACAATAAAACCACAGCAGGCAATCGCTGCATTAGAAAAAGCTGTTGAGATCAGCGAAGCAAATAACCTTTATGGTCCTGCTTCCCGCGCATATATTAATTTGGCAGCTGTAATTGACAAACTCGGTGAGATCAGGCTGGCACGCGACTATCAAAAACGTGCCATCCTATTGGGGAACAAATCAGGGGGACTGGCAGATGAATTATTGATCAATCAAACCATTGCCAGGGCTTCCCTGTGGTTGGCTGACTTTGAGGATGCAGAAAATCTAATTGAGAAAATGCGCCAGGTTTCACGACAAAAAGATGCTTACCTGGAAGAAAACACCTTAGGCCTCCTCTACCTTGAAGGCTCACTCTTCCGTCTTAAGGGTAATTTCTCATTAGCTATGGAAATCTTCAATGACTTGATTGATCGTAGCCGCCAAATAAATGACTATGAACGCGTCCTGCAGGCAAATCGATCCCTTGCAGATATCATCATTGAGCCACACATCCTTCAAAAAAGTAATGCAAACCGATCTAATATTGATATTGCCCTCAGCATGATCAATGATGCTGTCCAGGCTGGTCGCGACACTGCATCTGCCAGAGATGTCCACACATTATGCCTTCTCAGTGATATCCATATACTAAAAGGGAATCTCTCCAAAGCAGAAGCACTTATCGAATCTGCCAGCAACTCATACCGGGATCAGCCGATCATGCAAGATCGCGTCAGGATTATCCAGGCACAAGCAAGACTTGCTGCAGCACAAAACAATTATAAAGAAGCCTTTGATCATCTTAAAAATTGTGTGGAAATGCTGGACAAGATGGAAGGACGCTGGTTAAAGGCGCGAACAAGGCTTGAAATGGCAAACCTATTTCTGAGGCGTAACGAACCCGAGGATATTGACCATGCACATAACATTTATAGAGAATCCCTCGCAGAATTCAAAGGTATGGGTGTTGATTATTATCCAGATATAATCATTGAAAAATTGCGCCAAGTCAAACACATCACGCGTGCCCAGGCAATTGCCCACAAGAAAATCACACGTGAATTAGCCGACGCCGGCCGCGTTCAAAACACTTTCATCCCCAACTATTCGCCAAAAATCCCTGGTTTTGACATTTCAGGTGTGCTTCTTCCTGCCCGTGAAACATCGGGAGATTTTTATGATTTCCTTGATCTTGGTGATGGGAAAACAGGATTTGTCATCGCTGATGTAGGAGATAAAGGCGCAGGCGCAGCACTATATATGGCGATGAGCCGAACCTTGATCCGTACTTACGGCGGAGAAGATAAACTGAACCCTGAGGAAGTCATCAAACAAGTCAATCGTCGCATTCTCACGGACACCCAACATGGTATTTTCCTGACGGTTGTATTTGGCGTTCTGGATCCTCAATCAGGTACCTTTACTTACGTCAATGCGGGACATAATCCACCCTTTCTTGTAAAAAACGCTGCCGATGGTGTCAACCTTAAGACTCTAGAAAAGACCGGTCCCCTGGTTGGTATTTTTGAAGAGAGTACATGGGATTCAGAAACCATTGATATCCGACCTGGTGAAAAGCTGGTTTTGTACACTGACGGCATCTCAGAAGCGCAAAATAGATCTGGAGTTTTCTATGGAAATAATCGTTTAGTGGAAACACTCATGAAAGGTTTCAGCTTATCTGCTGAATCCCTGAGAAATTTGATTCTGGAAAATGTTCAAACATTTACCGGACCCGCCCCGCGTTTAGATGATATCACGCTGATTGTCATCTCACGAGACCATCACACAGAGGATGGATCATCCCGGGCTAATTAATTCCCAATTCTACGTAATTTTTTCTTTCTCATGGTTCAATTTTAATGCAAAAGGACTCCGTTTTAAGGCGTCTTATAATGATAATCTTCCCAGAATGGTCCAGTAGACCATCCTGAAGCTTCTAAATTTAACGATCAGCTTCAGCTTTGTTTAAATTCGAGACTTTTATGGTTCCCTTCTTCTTGAAAACCACTTTATCTTCCACGACATCAACCAAAACCGTATCCCCGGGTTCAAATTCGCCAGACAAAATGCTGACAGACAACGGGCTTTCTACAAATTTTTGTAAGGCACGTTTCAATGGACGGGCGCCAAAAGCCGGATCATAACCCTGGTTCGCCAACCACTCAGTAGCCTCTTCTGTAAGTTCCACGCGCATACCATGATCAGACAACCGGGATTGAATATCTTCCATTTGAAGCGCAACTATCTTATACATATCCTCTTTCGAAAGCGATGAAAACAGGATGATCTCATCGATCCGGTTGAGGAACTCAGGACGGAAGGCGCTTTTCAGTGCCTTTTCAATCTTCTCTCGATTGCCCTTATCACCCTCATCTTCCGAGCTCAGGAAACCTAATGTGCCGCTCTTGTTGACGTATTCCGTCCCAAGGTTACTCGTCATGATCAAAACCGTGTTCCGGAAATCGACAACACGTCCCTGACCGTCGGTCAGACGCCCATCATCCAGTATCTGGAGCAATGCGTTCCAAACCTCAGGATGCGCCTTCTCAATTTCATCAAAGAGCACCACTCGATATGGTCTGCGGCGGACTGCTTCGGTCAGCTGACCGCCTTCTTCATAACCCACATATCCGGGAGGGGCTCCAAACAATCGGGAAACACTGTGCTGTTCTCGGTACTCACTCATATCAATTCGAACCAGGGCATCTTCATCGTCAAACAAAAACTCCGCTAAGGCTTTCGCTAATTCTGTCTTACCTACACCTGAAGGGCCAATGAAGATAAAGGAACCAATTGGTCTGCGCGGATCTTTCAACCCGCTCCTGGCGCGCCGAATAGCATCCGCAATTGCAGCTACCGCTTCTTTTTGTCCAACCAGTCGCTCATGGATCCGCTCTTCCATCTGGAGCAATTTATCACGTTCATCTTCCATCATCTGGGAGACAGGGATCCCTGTCCACTGGTTGATCACTTCAGCGATATCATTAACATCTACCACTTCATCCAGTTTGTGATCCTGTTCCCATTTATCGCGTTCACGGTTGAAATCTTCTTCAATCCGGAGCCTTTCTGATTTCATCTTGGCAGCACGTTCATAATCACGTTCCACACCTGCGTGTTCCTCTTCTTTCATAAGCCGATCAGTTTCTGATTTCATTGCTTTTAGCTCATCCGGCAATGAATATAGGGCAACCCGCAACTTTGCAGCAGCCTCATCCATCAGGTCAATAGCTTTATCTGGTAAATGGCGATCGGCTACATAACGTGATGAGAGTTTCGCAGCCTGAACCAGGGCATCATCTGAAAAAGTCACTTTATGATGGGCTTCATAGCGATCCCGCAGTCCCCGCAACATCTCAATGGTGTCTTCTACAGAAGGCTCTTCCACATAAACGGGAGCAAACCGACGTTCAAGCGCAGCATCCTTCTCAATATGTTTGTGATATTCATCCAACGTCGTAGCACCGACACATTGCAGCTCACCGCGTGCTAATGCTGGCTTGAGCATGCTGGAAGCATCCATGGCACCCTGTGCAGCTCCCGCCCCCACAACAGTATGAAGTTCATCGATAAAGAGGATGATCTCACCCTCAGACCGTTGGATTTCTTCAATTGCAGCTTTTAAACGTTCTTCAAACTCACCTCGGAAACGTGAACCTGCAATCATTGCACCTAAATCCAATGAGATCACTTTCTTTCCCATAAGGATTTCTGGAATATCATTGCTTGCGATCTTCTGACTCAGACCTTCAACAATGGCTGTCTTCCCAACGCCTGCTTCTCCAATCAGAACCGGGTTATTTTTCGTACGTCGGCAAAGGATCTGGATTAAACGCAAGATCTCAACATCCCGACCGATAACCGGATCCAATTTTCCTTCTCGAGCCATGGTCGTGAGGTTGCGGGAATACTTTTCAAGAGTACGATAGCGTGATTCAGCTTTGGGATCTGTGACTTTCTGTCCACCACGCAGCTCATCAATCGCTTTCAATACACGCTGGCGTGTAATCCCCATATCTTCCAACAAATGAGCAGCTGGTGTGTTTTTCTCTCCCAAAATCGCCAGGAAAATATGTTCAGTTGAGATATATTCATCCTTTAATCGGTTAGCTTCCTGATTCGCCTGATCGATAATCCGCTTGACCCTAGGCGTGATAAAAATTTGTCCTGCACCGCCTCCGAAGATATTTGCCTTTGGGCTGGTACGCAAGGTGAAATCTAATTTCTCCTTGAGGGCATCAGCGTCAATTTTAAGAATTTCCAGCAGCTGAGGAACGACACCCTGGGGCTGCTCAATCAAAGCCAGGAGGATATGTTCAGTATCGATTTGGGTGTGTTTATAGCGCTGAATGATTTCAGCAGCTCGCTGTGCTGCTTCTTGAGCACGTTCTGTAAATCGATCAAATCTCATCATAATTGGGATATCCTTGATAATCCTGTGTTATTTCTTCTACCTTAAATTATATCATTTATGGGCCGGGTTACATACGGTTTTTTATAAGAAATATATTAAATATTAAGATTTATGAATGAGTGTTTAAAAATCTTAATTAATTCTTTATAGTATTAACATGGCATCGCCAAATGAGAAAAACCGGTATTTAGCCCTGATGGCTTCCTGATATGTGCTGAGAATCAACTTACGACCAGCATAGGCACTGACCATCATTAACAGGGTTGACTTTGGTAAATGAAAATTTGTCACCATGGCATCAATGGTCTTAAACTGATACCCGGGCAGGATGAATAAGTTTGTCCAACCAGAAAACGGTGCAACCAATTGATCACAACCAGCAGATTGTGCTGCTGTTTCAAGTGTGCGGACGCTGGTTGTACCAACTGCAATGATCCGCCTGCCTGCAGTATGTGCTGTATTGATTTTCTGTGCTGCTCTCTCATTGAGCTCACACCACTCTGTATGGATTTTGTGTTTCGCAGGCACTTCTTCAGTAACTGGAGCAAAGGTATCCAGACCGACATGCAAGGTCAATCGTGCAAATTGCACACCGTGTAGTGTTAATTGATCCATCAATTGGGGTGTGAAATGCAGCCCAGCGGTTGGTGCGGCAGCAGAACCTGGTTTCCTGGCATATACCGTCTGATAACGTTCTGAATCTTCCAACAATGTGTGGATATAAGGTGGCAAAGGGACATGCCCAACCGTGTCGAAATAGGGCTCGATGGGTGCATCAAAGCGAACCAGCCGTTTAGGGCCTTCCAGCACTTCAATGATCTCCGCATCAGGTCCCTCATCAATGGAAAGTCTACGTCCGACGGATAAACCTTTCCCCCCTCCCAAAGCCGTCCATAAGTGTGAAGCTTGTTTCTTCAATAACAACAATTCAGCTTTTCCACCACCAGGCTGCTTATGGACATAGATGCGTGCTGGGATCACCCTGGTTTCATTGATAACGATAAGATCCCCAGGACGCAAAAAGCGTCCAATTTGCCAGAAATGGATATGCTGGATGGATTTATCTTGGCGATTTAGAACCAGCAACCTGGATTCATGGCGGGGAGAGACCGGTGACTGCGCAATTTGTTCTTTTGGCAAGTCATAATCAAAATCAACAGTCCGCATGTTGATTCAACCACCCTTAAAACAGCTTCCGCTGTGAGTCGTCAGTTTGAAAGTCCAGACCGAGGTGATTGTAAGCCATTCGGGTCACCTGGCGCCCCTGAGACGTGCGTTCTAAGTAACCCAGTTGTAAAAGGTAAGGCTCCACAACATCCATGATCGTATCCGGTTCTTCACTTACCGAAGCCGCGATTGTGTTCAAACCCACAGGTCCACCACTGTATTTCTCAATCACACACAGAAGTACGCGTCGATCAAGATCATCCAAACCCTGTTCATCAATATTTAATAAATGCAAGGCTGCTTCTGACACGGCACCAGTGATCTTACTATCTGCTCGTACCTGTGCATAGTCTCGAACGCGCCGCAGCATCCGCAGTGCAACACGTGGTGTCCCTCTGGCACGATTGGCAATTATTTTTATGCCCTGGTCAGTATAATCAATTCTTAAAAGTTCAGCACCCCGCTGCGCAATCTCCACCAGCGCTTCAATATCATAATAATCCAAACGAAAAGTTGCACCAAATCGGGCTCGCAGCGGTGATGTCACCAATGCCAGGCGCGTCGTCGCACCAACCACGGTGAAATGGGGTAATTTCAAGCGGATTGAGCGTGCAGCTGGTCCCTTCCCTATCACAATATCCAGTGAAAAATCCTCCATCGCCGGGTAGAGCACTTCTTCCACGACTCTTCCCAACCGATGGATCTCATCGATGAACAAAATGTCGCCAGCATGCAAGTTCGTCAGGATTGCGGCCAGATCCCCCGCTCGTTCAATGGCAGGTCCAGAGGTTACTTTAATGTTCACGACCATTTCATTAGCCAAAATATGCGCCAGCGTGGTCTTACCCAGGCCTGGTGGGCCGTAGAATAAGACATGGTCGAGTGCTTCTGAGCGCAATTTCGCTGCTTCAATCAATATCCTTATGTTTTCTTTGATTTGCACCTGGCCAATCATCTCAGAAAGCAGTGTTGGCCTCAATGCCCTGTCAAATTGGTCTTCAGGGCGTCGCTCACCATCCAGGAAGCGTTTATTGTTTTCTGCCATCATAGCCTCGATTATACCCGAACAATGCTGCTTCTCCTGGGAAAAACAAGTGATTATAAAGCCCTGAATACAAACTAAATTACTCATTCCTCGTTTTCAATCAGCCTACCCAAAGTCTGAAATACGTTTTCCTCACCATCATCGTTTTGAAATTGTCTCCGTTCTTTGGTATGATCATAAAGCTCGAAAGGAAAAATCATGCAAAGAATACCTGTAGAGATCGAACAGCTGGCTATCCAACCTCATGACCTTTTCCACAGGCAATGGGTATTGCTAACCTGTGGAGACTACGCATTGGGGAAATTCAACACCATGACCATTGGTTGGGGTGCAATCGGAACCATGTGGAGCAGACCCTTCGCTTTTGTAGCTGTTCGACATTCCCGCTACACCTTTGAATTCATGGAAGCATTCGACACATTCACCCTCTCTGCTTTTCCTGATGAATACCACAAGGCATTAAGTCTCCTGGGATCCCGCTCCGGGCGAGATGGAGACAAGATTTCAGGCGCCGGGTTGACCCCTGAACCAGCCACCCTGGTTCCAGCACCAGCATTTAAGGAAGCTGAACTTGTTATTGAATGCCAGAAGATGTATGCCGATGATTTGAACCCAGCCCATTTCTTAGATATGGCTATCCATGACATCTATCAAAAAAGGGATTATCATCGAATCTATTACGGAGAAATCCTGCATATTTCTACGATAGAAAAATATATCGCCTGACGCTAACCCCTACCTAAACCCAAAAAGGATCAGGGATATAAACTCATATCCCTGATTTAATAATCAAATCATTAACATTTATCATCTCAAATCTAGTCAGATAAGCTCTCAAGGTGTAAATATTCGGCAGCTGAAATTATCCTTCTCAGGAAAACCTTATCCACGCCGCTAACCCTCCTCGAGGGATGAGGGCAGGGCAACTTTATCTATCATTTTAAGAAAATTATGATCTGAACGCGGTATAATCAAATTGGGTCTAAACCACATGGAGAAGTGAATGATTGATAGAAGAATACGCGTGCTGATTGCTAAACCCGGACTTGACGGCCATGACCGCGGCGCAAAAGTGATCGCCAGGGCATTACGAGATGCAGGTATGGAAGTGATCTATACAGGACTTCGTCAAACTCCCGAGATGATCGCTGAAGCAGCTCTGCAGGAAGATGTGGATGTTGTTGGGTTATCTATTTTATCGGGCGCTCATAATGTCCTTGTGCCTACAATTTTAGAAAAGCTGCATGAATGCGGGATGAACGATGTCAAAGTCTTTGTTGGCGGGATCATCCCTAAGGAAGATATCTCTCCGCTTTTAGATAAAGGGGTCTACGCGGTTTACGGGCCAGGCACAGATACACAAACCGTTTCTGAAGAAATTACCCGGGCAGTATCCCTGCAAAACGATTAACTATGCCTCAAATTGACCCCATCGCCATTCGACAGGGAGATAGGTTAGCCCTCTCCAGAGCCCTGACTGCAGTCGAAAACAACACGCCACAAAGCCGTGTCATTCAATCTGCATTATTCCCATATACCGGTCATGCCCATTTGGTTGGCATAACTGGTGCCACCGGTACAGGTAAAAGTACCCTTGTCAACCAGTTGGCGAAGGCGCTCAGGCATTCCGACTCAAATATGGAAGCGCCAAAAGTTGCTATCATTGCGGTTGATCCCACCAGTCCCTTCACGGGGGGAGCACTTCTCGGTGACCGCATCCGCATGCAAGATTTGGCTGGCGACAAAGGAATATTCATCCGGTCAATGGCATCACGGGGAGCTTTAGGTGGGTTGGCACATCAAACAGCAGCCTTTGTCACCCTTCTGGATGCTGCGGGATATGACCTGATCCTGATAGAGACAGTTGGTGCAGGACAAACAGAAGTGGATATCTCGCGTCTCAGTCATACCGTGGTATTGGTCGAGGCTCCAGGCCTGGGAGATGACATCCAGGCCATCAAGGCTGGTATTATGGAAATTGCTGATATCCTCGTGGTCAACAAAGCTGATCTCCCAGGTGCAGCAATTACCACTCGCGCGCTGCAGTCTATGCTTGATATGGCATACGGGCGTAATCAAAACATCGCCATAAAACATATGCGGCAAACAACCAATATTGAACCAACGAATTCACCAAAGCAACAAAATACCAACTGGGAAATCCCTGTCCTGCAGGTCACTGCAACCGAAGGTAAGGGAATTGATGCATTGATCACCAACATTATGCGCCATAAGCATTATCTGATGGAATCAGGTTTATGGCAGCGGAAGGAATCTGATCGCCTTAGGCGAGAATTGGAAGAATTGATCCAAATCCGGTTGGTACATCAGTGGCAGCAGCATTTGGATAAGGATCAATTTGACGCAGTTTTTGAAGAAGTTATTCAGAGAAAGCATCCTCCGCTTGAAGCGGTTGAGTTTCTTTTTGAAAGTTTTAAGGATTAAGTCATTTGTATAAAATTTTTCGCAGATCATATCGACATTAGGAGTACCAGAAAATGGGACGAACACTCATCAGAGATCTACATAAACATATAGACGAGAAGGTCACCATTCAAGGGTGGCTGCAAACACTACGAGACCAAAAAAACATGCAATTCTTAATTATCCGAGATCGAACCAGCCTCGTCCAGGTCGCGCATTATAAAAAAAGTAATCTGGAACTGGCTGAAATCATATCTTCTCTAGGCACAGAATCCGCTCTTAAACTTGAGGGTAAAGTTGTTAAAAATGAAATCGTCAAATTAGGAGGGATCGAAATCCAGCTTGAAGATCTGGTCGTAGAAGGCGCAGCGGATATTCCACTACCCTTCGAGCCCTTTGGTGAGTATCTGCCTGACCAGGATTTCCGACTGGATTGGCGTTATCTGGATTTACGTCGTAATATCAACCAGCTGATCTTTGAAGTACAAACCACAGCAGAACAGGCGATGCGTGAATACTGGTTGAAAAATGACTTTATTGAAATCCAATCACCTAAAATCATGGGCACACCCAGTGAGAGCGGCGCAGAACTTTTCACAATCCCTTATTTTGAAATAACTGCCTACCTGGCTCAATCTCCTCAGTTTTACAAACAGATGGCGATGGCAGCGGGGTATGAGAGAGTCTTTGAAATTGGCCCTGTTTTCCGAGCTGACCCTTCCTTTACATCCCGTCACATGACGGAGTTCACGGGCGTAGATATGGAAATGTCCTGGATTGATACGCATGAAGATGTGATGGCTTTTATGGAGCGTTGGCTGGCATACACCTACGAAAAAGTGATTGAAAAACACAAACAGGCTATTGAAACCTCCTTTGGCATAGAGTTGGAGGTTCCAAAAGTGCCGTTCCCACGGATCACGATGGCAGAAGCGCACAAGCTGCTCAAAGAAATTGGATATGACCTCCCCCAAGGGAAAAAGTACGATCTTGATCCAGGTGCAGAGCGAGCCATTGGGGCTTACATAAAAGAAACACAGGGACACGACTATGTTTTTGTAACCGAGTGGCCATTTGAAGCCAGGCCTTTTTACCACATGCTGAAACCGGAACAACCTTCGCTGACACGCAGCTTTGACCTGCTTGGAAAAGGTCTTGAGGTAGCAACTGGCGCACAACGGGAACATCGTTATGACCAATTGAAGACCCAGGCACTCACAAAAGGACTGACGCTTGAGCCCATCCAAAATTACCTTAATTATTTCCGATACGGCACACCCCCACATGGCGGGTTTGGATTTGGCCTCAGCCGCTTCCTGATGATCCTGTTGAATCTTGCCAATATTCGTGAAGCCGTTTTCATCTTCCGGGGGCCGACACGATTGACCCCATAATGTTATCGTTACCTTTGAAAGGAAGTTTGTGATGGCGCAGCTCTATGGAAAACGCATCCGCCTTCGGGCAGCAGAGAGGGAAGACATCCCTGCATTCCTTCGCTGGATCAACGACCCAGAGGTGACCGAGAATCTCTTTTTTGCCGCACCGATCGCACGCGTAGAAGAAGAAAAATGGTACGAAGATATGATGGGAAAGCCCCCCAGCGAGCACATCCTTGTAATTGAGGTCAGGGATGTGGACCAGGCAGAAAATTACCGAACCATTGGTAACTGCCAGTTCCACGACATTGATTGGCGCAATCGCTCTTCAGAAGTCGGCATCTTGATCGATGAAAAGCGTTTCTGGAACCAGGGTTACGGGACGGAAACCATGCATTTGCTGCTTCAACACGAGTTTAACACGTTGAATTTACATCGCATCTGGCTGCAGGTGATATCAAAAAACAAATGGGGGATTCGAGCCTATGAAAAGGCTGGTTTCCAGCATGAAGGTAAATTCCGCCAGGCTCATTTCCAATATGGTCAATATTATGACGTGGACCTTATGAGTGTCATCAAAGAAGAATGGCAGTCAAAAAATAATTTAGCTCAGCATAATGATGAAAAGGAAACTGAATAATGACAACACCTCATATGCGCCATGAATTTCTACATGGGAACGTTAAACTTTTTGCAGGAACCGCCTCTCCTGAATTAGCCAATGAGATTGCAGAATATCTCGATAAACCTCTTTGCGGCAGGGATATCATCGAATTCCCAAACGAAAACTTGTTTGTCAGGTTGCACAAGAGTGTACGCGGACAGGATTGTTATGTGATCCAATCCACACCTGCACCTGTTCACCGCAATTTGATGGAATTACTGATCTTGATTCAGACACTCAAACTCGACTCAGCCGGACGGATCACCGCAGTCGTTCCCTATCTCTGTTATGGTCGGTCTGACAAAAAAGATAAACCTCGCGTCCCCATCACCGCCCGGCTGGTCGCAGATATGATCCAGATCGCAGGGGCAGACCGCTATATGACCTTTGACCTGCATGCAGGACAAATTCAGGGCTTCTTTTCCATTCCAGGTGATGTCTTGAGAGCAATTCATGTTGTAGAACCTTACCTTATAAAACTCGCCCCCAGCCTTATAAATCCAGTCGTTGTTACTGCAGATCTGGGTTTTGCTAAAAAAGGCCGAGTCTACGCCGATCTTTTACATACAGGTTTGGCATTTATTGAGAAAAAACGTACAGCCGACATTAAGAATCCCCGCTCAATGACCATCATTGGGGATGTCCAGGATCATGATGTGGTCCTTGTAGATGACGAGATCAACACAGGGGGATCGATGGTGCATGCTGTTGAAATTCTCAAAGCCCATGGTGCACGCAATATTTATATGATTTTTTACCACCCTGTCATTTCACAAAATGCAGCCCAACGGCTAGCTGACCTTCCAGTTAAACAATTTGTGACGACCAACACGATTTACATCAATCCCCAAAAGAGAGCGTTGTTTGGTGATCGGCTGGTCATCCTTTCCATTGGCAGCATGCTCGGAGAGGTGATTCGCAGAGCGAATGAAGGTCGCAGCGTCGGTGCAATGTTCAACGAATAAGATTTTCGTAAGCGAGGATAGTTATTATGAACGACGAAGAAAAGAAAGCACTTCATAAGAAATTTGGAATTGAACTATTTAATCAAACCTGGGATCTCATCGATAAGGAAGACAAAGACCAACAAGAGATTGATCGAATGATCCATGCTGCACATGCCTCTCGCTACCATTGGGAATTTGCTGGTGGCCCTGTGAATATCGCTCGAGGTGAATGGCAGATCAGTCGCGTCTATGCCCTGCTGAAGCGTGCAGAACCCTGTCTATACCATGCTGAACGCTGCCTACAAGTTACATTGGATAATGATCTCAAGGATTTCGATCTGGCCTTTGCCTATGAAGCCATAGCCAGGGCTTGCAATCTTTCAGGTGACCATGCGGCAGTTACCAAGTATATGACACTGGCCAGGGATACAAGCACGAAAATTGCTGATCCTAACGATCGAAAATATTTCCTGAGTGAACTGCAAACGATCCAACCAGAAGCGCAAGAATAAATTTTCAGATTTTCACCTGGAAATTTACTAATAAAAACAAATCGGAATAATGTCAACTAACAGAACCGAAGGAGGTCTAAATGAAAATATTTCCCTCTAAACGTGCGCCAGCTTTTGCCGATGTTCCCGACGAAAGGTGGAACGATTGGCGTTGGCAGCTCAGCCATCGTCTTAACTCCGTTGAAGACTTTGAGCAGATCCTCACCCTGACGGACAGCGAACGTAAAGCCCTCAGCCAACGGGGACTGTTTAGAGTGGATATTACTCCTTATTTTGCCTCTTTGATTGACCCAGACAACCCAAATGACCCCCTCCGAAAACAAACCATTCCCACAGCGGATGAAATCATCTCCTTTACCGGGGAAATGGAAGACTCACTGGCAGAGGATGTACATTCCCCTGTTCCAGGCCTGGTCCATCGTTACCCGGATCGGGTTTTGATGTTGGTCACCAATAAATGCGCCAGCTACTGCCGCTACTGCACACGTTCACGCATTGTGGGTGATCCCACACAGTCTTTTTCCTCAAAGGATTTCGAAGCACAGTTAGATTACATCCGTCACACGCCCCAAATTCGGGATGTACTTCTTTCAGGCGGCGACCCACTTACCCTTTCTTCCAAAGTACTTGCCAGGTTATTGACTGCTTTGCGGGAGATCCCCCATATCGAGATCATTCGGATTGGGTCCCGTGTGCCTGTCTTCATGCCTCAACGAGTGACAGATGATCTTTGTGATTTATTGCAGCAATTCCACCCCCTTTGGCTGAATATCCATGTCAATCATCCTAACGAGATCACTTCCGAGTTGGCAGAAGCATGTGATAAACTCTCCAGAGTTGGTATCCCTCTTGGGAATCAATCTGTTCTACTGGCTGGAGTCAATGACGACCCAAATATCCAGCGCAAGCTCGTACACGATCTGGTGCAGATCCGGGTAAGACCTTATTACCTGTATCAGTGTGACCTCGTCCATGGTGCTGGTCATTTCAGGACACCCATCGGAAAAGGGATTGAAATCATTGAGGCTTTAAGAGGTCATACGTCGGGATTTGCAGTTCCAACCTATGTCGTGGATGCGCCAGGCGGAGGTGGAAAAATTCCCCTCAACCCCAACTATATCTTGAGTTATTCCGACCATAAGGTCGTCCTTCGTAATTACGAGGGCTTTATCACCACCTACGAGGAACCCATGGACTATCAACCCATCGATCCAGCCTTGGTCGCACCATTTAAAAAAGAAATCATAGAGCCCGGTCAAAGCGGCGTGTATGGTTTGTTGGAGGGAGATGGAATGTTTCTCAAACCGGAAGGTTTCGACCAGCTCCACCAGCGCGGCAGCGGTGTGCATCGTTTGCGGGAAAACAAGGATAAATGGGTACCACGCGGGATTGGTGACGGGAAATCACCCCCATCAGAGTCCTCAAATTGACAGGAAACTAAACCCAGGCGCAGTATCAGCACCTGGGTTTTTTCTTTGAATTCACAATCTACATTTGTTTAGCTTGTTGGTGGGAGGGGATCATCCTCAGAAACACCCGTGGGTTCCAGCTTCTCCAGATCCTCTTTCTGACTGCGTTTCACTACAGCAATGATCACCAAAACAAACGGAACCAGGATCAACAATGCACTCACGCAGACCATCCAACCACCCTGAATGAAACCAGCAGTCAAATCCGTCCATAAGCCCTCAAAGTTTTGAATATTCCCCACCGCGTTTTCAAAATTCACCATTCCATTGACTAATAAAACACACCCCGG
>JAYELT010000104.1:0-2742 GCA_034717715.1 Chloroflexota bacterium
GGTTGATCCTGCGGTAAAGAACCGCGTTACCCGCATCCAATGACGGCAAGACGGCATCCGCTGCCTGCAGTTCATGGCGAACTTCAGGCATATATAACAGCGATCCATTGGTGATGACAGCCACAGGTATATCCGTCATCGCTTTGACGCCCCGGATCATCTCACCCAAACCAGCATGCAGCGTTGTCTCCCCTGATCCGACAAAGGTTACCCAATTGATCTCGCCGGGGGTATGCGCTTCCAATGACTTCCGCACCTCGGATAAGATTTCTAAAACACCAAAATTGTAACGACGTTCAATTCTGAGCGGTCTGGTGCGCCCAAGCTGGCAGTAAATACAATTCCAGTTGCATGTTTTCAAAGGGACCGGATCGATCCCCAGGGACTGGCCAAGGCGTCGTGAGGGGACTGGCCCAAAAACTCGTTTGATCATCGATGCATCCTTTCAATTATGCTCGTTCCCCAAACAGTTTGGTACCAACCCGGATCATATTGGCACCCTCTTCAATCGCAATTGGATAACTATTGCTCATACCCATCGATAAATACGTCATTTCAACATTCGGTAGTGCCAAGGCTTTGACTCGTTCAAAGGCTTTTCGGGTCAACTTAAAATAAGGTCGGCTTTCTTCTGGCTCCCCAAAACGAGGTCCCATCGTCATGATCCCCTGAAGCTTGAGGTGCTTAAGACTGCTCACCTGTTCAGCCAGTGCATCCACATCTTCGGGCATAACACCCGTTTTATTGGATTCCTCACCGCTGTTGATCTCAATCAACACGGGCAGCGTCCGCCCCACCAACTCGCAGCGGTGGTCCAAATACTTGGCCAGGTGCCAAGAATCAATCGTTTGGCACATATCGAAGTAAGCTGCTACTAATTTTGCCTTATTGGTTTGAAGGTGCCCAATCATATGCCATTGAACTCGATCACCGACAACCTCTATGATCGGCAGTGCTTCCTGAAGGTAATTGTAGCCAATATGGGTTACTCCTGCTTCGATAACAGCTTCAACCTCCTCAAGCGACCTGGTTTTCGCTGCCGCGATCAGGATCACATCAGGGGGAAGCTGCGATTTGATTTCTTGAACTGCATCTGCAATATATGCGGTATTTGCATTCATAATTATCCTTCTTTTTTCGTCAGCACAATGATAACCGCGACCAAAATACCGATAAAAAGGGTGATTAAGGTGTTTTTCCTTTTTTCCTTCTCAATCGCAGGCAGAAGATGCGTCGCACCCACATATAACAGCGCCCCTGCGGAAAACGCCAGCATCAGTCCCAAAATGCCACGATCAATCGTGTTTATAAATGGGAAAGACACCAGGGTCCCCAACGGTGTTGAGAATGCCGCCGCAACCAAAGACCAGATCACCGCCTTTTTCCTCGAGAAGCCACCCCGTTTCAACAATAAAAAGGTCACTATTCCTTCCGGGAATTCATGCAGCACCATCCCAATCGCTGCAAGCGCTCCCGTGAATATGCTCACATTAAAAGTGACCGAGTAGATCACACCATCGATGAATGAGTGAATGCCGATCCCGATCATTGGAATCAAGCCGTTCGAAACCTGGGCTGTATCACTGTGATTAAATCGATACTGATCCAAGATCCGGTTGGAGATGTACAGGCTCAAAAAGCCAATCAGAACAAAAACCGGTGCTTTGTTGTTCATGGCATACGCCTTAGGGAGGATGTGCATCAGTGAAACGGTCAACAGAACACCAGCCGCGAAACTCATAAAATGGGCTACATTTTTGTTCCCCCACTCTGAAAAATGATTGATCACATAGATCCCAACCACTGTGACGATACACGCCAGGCTGCTGGCTGCGATCACAGCAACAAATGTGTTGTTAAATACCACAAACGCCTCCTAGTATCATAGATTCTTCTCCTGTGTAAAAGGACCAATTAAATCCTCTAAGGTATCTTCCGAGGTCCCCTTGAGGATGATGGTACGTAAGGTGTTTACCGTCAGGTTTGCACAATGCTGATGACCACTCGGCAGGCCACCAAGTGCCTTTCTCAAGGCATCTGGTTCAAGTTTGAGTGCCTGAGCCAAAGTCTTGCCCAGGATCATCCGGGTAATCATACCACCACAGGCAATCGTCGCTGAACAGCCATCGGTCTGGAAGCGTGCATCTTGAATAACGTCCCCTTCCAAGCGCAGCTCAATTTGGATGCTGTCTCCACAGCACCCCCGAACGCTTCCGAACAGGTCAGGTTTTTCTAGTTTGCCCATATTCTCACGGGTTATGATGATCTCTTGCGCAGCGGGTGCGTACCTGGATAATGCTGGGCTATCCAGCTTTTCTTTAGCAGATTTTAGGATGGCTTTATTAGCTTTCTGATTGTCCATTGATGTCGCGTTCATCTAATCTTTCACTTTCTACTCCCGCACCATCTTGGTACCGCACTTTGGACACGAGATATCCATACATCTTTTTCCTCGTACATGGGACTTTCTATAGCCGCACTTAGGGCATACACACTTACCAACCGGACCGGCGCCGGCTTTATTCCCGCCACCAATGCCGCGTCCATCTAATCCATTATTTCTTGCCATATTAATATCCTCATTTCTATTTTATTATGACTGATAATATCATACATGCCATCCGTTTGAATTCGCTGCTTCAGATAAGCAAGACTGCGCCATATCAGGTCAGATGCTGTGCGACAGAGCGATCATCCTGATCAGCGGGACAGATCACCAGGATCGCCCTGGCATCCTCATCT
>JAYELT010000105.1:0-2742 GCA_034717715.1 Chloroflexota bacterium
AGATGAGGATGCCAGGGCGATCCTGGTGATCTGTCCCGCTGATCAGGATGATCGCTCTGTCGCACAGCATCTGACCTGATATGGCGCAGTCTTGCTTATCTGAAGCAGCGAATTCAAACGGATGGCAGGTATGATATTATCAGTCATAATAAAATAGAAATGAGGATATTAATATGGCAAGAAATAATGGATTAGATGGACGCGGCATTGGTGGCGGGAATAAAGCCGGCGCCGGTCCGGTTGGTAAGTGTGTGTGCCCTAAGTGCGGCTATAGAAAGTCCCATGTACGAGGAAAAAGATGCATGGATATCTCGTGTCCAAAGTGCGGTACCAAGATGGTGCGGGAGTAGAAAGTGAAAGATTAGATGAACGCGACATCAATGGACAATCAGAAGGCGAATAAAGCCCCCCTAAAATCTGCTAAAGAAAAGCTGGATAGCCCAGCACTATCCAGGTACGCACCCGCTGCGCAAGAGATCATCATAACCCGTGAGAATATGGGTAAATTAGAAAAACCTGACCTATTCGGAACCGTTCGGGGGTGCTGTGGAGACAGCATCCAAATTGAGCTGCGCTTGGAAGGGGACGTTATTCAAGATGCACGCTTCCAGACCGATGGCTGTTTAGCGACGATTGCCTGCGGTGGTATGATTACACGGATGATCCTGGGCAAGACGTTGGCTCAGGCACTCAAACTTGAACCAGATGCATTGAGAAAGGCACTTGGTGGCCTGCCGAGTGGTCATCAACATTGTGCAAACCTGGCGGTAAGCACCTTACGTACCGTCATCCTCAAGGGGACCTCGGAAGACACCTTAGAGGATTTAATTGGTCCTTTTACACAGGAGAAGAATCTATGATATTAGGAGGCGTTAGTGATATTTAACAACACATTTGCTGCTGTAATGGCAGCCAGCAGCCTGGCGTGTATCGTCACAGTGGTTGGGATCTATGTGATCAATCATTTTTCAGAGTGGGGGAACAAAAATGTAGCCCATTTTATGGGTTTCGCGGCTGGTGTCCTGCTGACCGTTTCACTGATGCACATTCTCCCTGAGGCGTATGCCATGAACAACAAAGCACCGGTTTTTGTTCTGATTGGCTTTTTGAGCCTGCACATCTCCAACCGAATTTTAGATCAGTATCGATTTAATCACAGTGATACAGTCCAGGTTTCGAACGGCTTGATTCCAACGATCGGGATCGGTATTCACTCATTCATCGATGGCGTTATCTACTCAGTCGCTTTTAATGTGAGCATATTCACGGGAGCGCTTGCAGCGATTGGGATGGTGCTGCATGAATTCCCGGAGGGAATAGTGACCTTTTTATTGTTGGAACGGGGTGGCTTCTCTAGGAAAAAGGCGGTGATCTGGTCTTTGGTTGCGGCGGCATTCTCAACACCGTTGGGGACCCTGGTGTCTTTCCCATTTATTAACACGATTGATCGTGGCATTTTGGGACTGATGCTGGCGTTTTCCGCAGGGGCGCTGTTATATGTGAGTGCGACGCATCTTCTGCCTGCATGTGAGAAGGAACACAAGAAAAACACTTTAATCTACTTTTTTCTCGGTATTTTGGTCGCGGTTATTATTGTGCTGACGAAAAAATAAGGATAACTATGAATGCAAATACCGCATATATTGCAGATGCAGTTCAAAAAATCAAATCACAGCTTCCCCCTGATGTGATTCTGATCGCGGCAGCGAAAACCAGGTCGCTTGAGGAGGTTGAAGCTGTTATCGAAGCAGGGGTAACCTATATTGGCTACAACTACCTTCAGGAAGCAATGCCGATCATAGAGGCTGTCGGCGATCGAGTTCAATGGCATATGATTGGGCACCTTCAAACCAATAAGGCAAAATTAGTAGCAGCTTACTTCGATATGTGCCATACGATTGATTCTTGGCACCTGGCCAAGTATTTGGACCATCGCTGCGAGTTGGTGGGACGGACGCTGCCCGTGTTGATTGAGATCAACAGCGGTGAGGAATCCAATAAAACGGGTGTGATGCCCGAAGATGTGGATGAGCTGGTTGAAAAGGTGAGCAGTCTTAAGCACCTCAAGCTTCAGGGGATCATGACGATGGGTCCTCGTTTTGGGGATCCAGAAAAAAGCCGACCTTATTTCAAGTTGACCCGAAAAGCCTTTGAACGAGTCAAAACCTTAGCACTGCCGAATGTTGAAATGAAATATTTATCGATGGGTATGAGCAATAGTTATCCAATTGCGATTGAAGAGGGTGCCAATATGATCCGGGTTGGTACCAAACTGTTTGGTGAACGGGCATAATCGAAAGGATGCATCTATGATTAAACGTGTTTTTGGGCCAGTCCCCTCACGACGCCTTGGCCAGTCCCTGGGGGTTGATCCGGTTCCCTTGAAAACATGCAACTGGAACTGCATTTACTGCCAGCTTGGGCGCACCAGGCCGTTCAGAATTGAGCGCCGCTACAATTTTAGCGTTTTAGAAATCTTATCCGAGGTTCAGCAGGCATTGGAAGCGCATGCGCCCGGTGAGATTGATTGGGTGACCTTTGTTGGATCCGGAGAAACAACGCTTCATGCGGGTGTGGGTGAGATGATCCAGGGCGTCAAAGCGATGACGGATATCCCTGTGGCTGTCATCACCAATGGATCGCTGTTATATATGCCTGAAGTTCGCCATGAACTGCAGGCAGCGGATGCCGTCTTGCCGTCATTGGATGCGGGTAACGCGGTTCTTTACCGCAGGATCAACC
>JAYELT010000106.1:0-10957 GCA_034717715.1 Chloroflexota bacterium
CGGTATGTCTTTATCAACTGAAACAGGTGTTGTTGTGACAATCAAATCGGCATCATCAACTAAGCCTGGCACCTCTGACGCTTTGCATTGGCGAATATTGACATACAAATCACGTTCTTCCAAAGCCTCTTCAATTGCCTTTGCTACAACAGTTGAAGTTGCGACAGCAGTTCCACAGGCGACCAATATTGTTTTCCTCTTAACCATTTCCTCACTCCTTAAATAGTATCTAAGTTTTGTCTTTAATTCTAACCCTATTTTAATACAGTTTAATAGGAATTTCAAAACTCAATTATTCACTGTTATTCTGATTCTTAATAATTCTAATAATTTCTTCACGATCAGAGGTTTTGATTAGATCTTCAATCACCTCTGGGTTTTGTAGGATCCCTGCGATTTCTTGCAGCATCCCTATCTGAGCTTTTGGCTGATCCAGCGCTAACATAAATATAAGTGAAACCTGCACAGATTCTTCTGGATTAGCCATGTTTTGGAAATTTACTGGATTAGTAAGTGTTGCGAAAGCAACGCCCGGCTTCAAAACATGCTCAATATCCGTATGTGGAATAGCAGCATTAAAACCGCAACTTAATGGAAGTCCGGTTGGCATTGTTTTCTCGCGCTCAAGTGCAGCTTGAGCAAAACTTTCCTTTGTATACCCTGAGTCAAATAAATGCTTCCCCAATGTGTTAACAACATCTTCTGCATCTTTTGCAGAATAATTTAGAATGATTGCGGATTTAACCAAAAGATCACCTAAAGCTTCCATTTATTTCTCCAAAAATTTTTCTATGTAATTCCATTATTTGTGATCAATTTGTATACCCCATTATTACAGACTCCCTGAAACCGAAATCATTCTGACATAAGGAGTAATTCCCTTCCTGTGTTAAGGCTGCCAATTTCAAATATCTAGTTGAATAATAAAATCACTGGTTGATTTCAAAGTTTGATTTCTTCCTGATTTATTCCCTCCAATTTGGTCACGCTTACAATATCTGCCAACAGATTTTCCTGTTCTTCCTGTCCTTTCTCATCTATTATAACACTAAAAAGATACTCAATTGATAATTGTGCATCACATGTGGGAAGTTTATAAGAAATCTCAATCTATGTCATGTTTCCTTCCATTATAAATTTTGTTCATAATAAATGACATTACTATTCAAAGATAAAAATAGGTCGAGAGCAACTTTTTCATTTCAAGGCATCAAAGAAAGCAACAAGTTCTTGGCTTTCCTGACCAAATTGCTCAGGAGTGTAATAATGTCGCTTATGTTCGCTTTGCAATTGGCTCTTGATAAAGTGCTGTAAACATTGTTCATATTCGTCTGACCAGGGAACCTTAAAAAAATGATAAATTTGTTTGATTGTCCCTATCGGATCAGCAACAAGGCTCTCGTATTCAATATCAAAAATCGACCGATCAATGTCCATGCTTTGGCGTGCTCTTTTATTCGCCTGAATGAAATGTGCAACCATTTTTTTATTGACCTCAAACATACGTTTTGACTGAATGTCTTCCGTCAATGCCCCGTGCGTTGAATAGAACAAACTGCTCAGGCTGATCACACAAGTCGTTGGATCACGGTGCAGCTGGATGACCCTCGCATTTGGGATCACCGATAACAGCATATCCACATCCGGAGTATGATCAGGTGCTTTAAGCACCATCGATTTCTCTGGAAAGGCTTGCTGATGTGCCTGGAGCAGTAAAGAATAATCCTGATAATAATTCGTCATATCCACAGTTAACAACCATTCAGTATAAGTGGAAACTGGTGCCAATATCCAGTAAACAATGGAGTGGAATGTCAAACCCATCATCCAGGCAGATTCTTCTGGTTTTTTCCCTCTTATTATGTGCTTAGTATCAATATTCATAAATATCGGGTGGAGAATACTTAATTCAACTGCGGACCTAATTCGTCTTAAGTCTAACCATCCCGGTATAGAGAAAGGACGAAACAACCGCCAAAATGGGATCCCAGCATGACGTGGATCCAAGGAAAGCATCCGCAGAAGAAAAGTCGTCCCAGAACGATGAAGTCCTGTGATAATGAATGGTTCTTTTAACGCTCCTTGAGTGTTTTTCGGAGTCTGCTTCATGGCGCGGACAAATAGAAGCCGTTGGGTCAGATAATTGATGATGATGATGCGAATGACCAGCTTACCATAAAATCGTAATTGCGCATCCTGTTCAATAGAGTGAAGCAGCACAGATAACCCTTCCTGATAATAAGGATCGCCGAAATCTGATAATCTGGTAATTTTCTCTGCGGCTCTGCAAAGGGACTTCTGGTCTAGGCTCACGATTGGAACCCCCAAAGCATCTAGCTTGTCCCCTAAGAAATCGAACCATCTATAAGGGATTGGCAGTGTAAATTTAGAAGGAAGCATGGCTTACTCTTGATAAATTCGAGGATTCAATTACGCAATAATAAGTATATCAAAGCTTTATGTATGGATTGAATTAGAAATCGTACTCAGCTAGAGAGGGTCACGACTACATCACCTTTCAGCAGGTACCTTATTAGACCCACCAAACATAGGATTTGCCGATAATTGTAATCAAATCTATCTGGTATGGATTAATCCAAATCCCTCCTCATCCTTTGGTAAACCGTTAATTTCCTCCAATAATTCTCTTATGCGCGCATGGACACGGTTATGTTCGGCAGGAATTTTGAGATCAAGGTCCAATTTAGAAGCATGTAATGCAAACCAATCAGGGCGTCTCCTCGGCAGAACAGGCATTGGATATTCCTTAGAGAGAGCATGCATTTGACCTAAAGCTGCACCCCAGTTTTGATAATATTCTTCAAGCGGAACGCCCTCGCGATAATGTTAGTCGTTATCAGGTACCCGCATCCCACTCCCCTTTTCAAAACAAACCAGATAATTGGGTTTTTCATCGATAGTGATTTTTTCTATCATGTTTCCGTGGATAGATGACAAAGGGGTGGAAACACGCATCCCATTTTCCGAAAGGTAGGTAATGAATCTTAATTCTGCATCTATCTGATCTAATGACCAGTTTGGATTGAATCTGGCAGTCATAGACCAGGTTTGCACAACCTTCATATGCCTTATATGCTGATATATCATCCATACTGAGGTTGAAAAGCCCAGTGGCAATCTACAGAAGTCTCCCCTCATATTCATCAATCCATTCATTACGCTTCAAGGTCATATCCTTTCAGAAATTGATGGTGGCGTAGAAAGTCAATAACCTAAATTTTATGAGAATAAGCCTATTACTACACGAAATCCTATTGGGTTTTTTCCATTAATGGGCTGAAATAACGATTTGCACAGAAAATTAACATCGCAAGTTTGCGATATCCCACTGATAATCTTAAGTAATTGCTATTGATTTAACACATCCCGGATCAACTATTGTAATGCGTCGATGGAAACATCAGAAAGCCGTTAGAAGCGGATGCATCCTTTCCCATTATTGGTCTTTCCAAGCTTATTGGCATAATAATCAGCGAGGGTTTGCTCATCTTTTTCACCACTCACAAATAAGCTAATGTAATGTGTTTGGAGAGCTAAGCCTACTGCAGGTCACTCGCCCTGTGATATGTTTTTTGGCCAATAGGCAATCATCGTAATACTGGGTGTAACCATAAATTTTCGCTGTACTTGGGGAACAGTATTCATAATGAGTTGATCAATTTCCTGTAAACCACTTTCCTTCTCAGCAGATTCTTGGAAAAATTCTTCATCGAGTTTGCTTGAATTTTCATTCGATTTTCTCCTAGTGGAAGCTTGCATCTTAATTAAAGCTGGCCATCAACTTACATAAACGTGTTTGGAACGCTTTTCGATCAACGTTGGTCACAATATACGCGTTGGGCTCCATCTTTTTATCACTATAAAGATCGGTAACTGTTTTTCCTTGAGTTAAAATACCTTTGGTCTCCACACGGATACCAACATGATGTGTTTCGAAAATCGTATCATCTGCGGCATATAACACAGTCATTGGATCATGCAAACAAGCTCCTGGAAAACCATAATCGAGGGAAAAAGATAGTAGTCCCTGTAATACATCGTGGAAAAACTTGGCAGGTTTGTTATTGAGCGCACCAACCTGCTCAATTTCATCATGCGTGTAATATGCTTGTAATGTCGCATCCAATCCGCACATAAAAACCGGTACGCCGGAACGAAAAACGATATCAGCTGCTTCAGGATCAGCAAAGATATTGAATTCAGCTGCTGGTGTCACATTTCCCATAGTTGCTGAACCGCCCATGATCACAATTCGCTTGATGAGCTTAGGCAATTCATGATACTTTACCAAAGCCAATCCAAGATTGGTAAGCGGACCCACTGCGATCAGCTCAAGCGCTCCTTCACAAACAATAGCCTCCTTATAAATCACATCCCACGCTGGTAGAGAGGATGCAACAGTACGGTGAAGCGGAAGATGGATACCCCCCAACCCATTTTCTCCATGCACGTGTCCTGCTGTAACCTGGTCACGGAACAACGGGGTAGCTGCGCCGGCATATACTGGCACTTGAGAGCCAATGAGTTCAAGGACTCGCAGTGAATTGGAAGTGGTTTTTTCCAATTCAACATTACCCGCTACAGTGGTAATTGCTCGTAGATCAAATTGCGGTATCCGATTTGCCAGCATAATAGCAATTGCATCATCCACACCGGTATCGCAATCCAAAATGATGGGTTTCTTTTTCATCTTGTCTCCTCACCATAATAGGCGGCGGCAGCCACTAGCAGATCGATGAAAGCGCTTCTGTCAATATCCATGATTACTGTAGCATTTGGTGGTTTGCCGTATACACCAAAGCGGTCTGCAACGGTCATTCCACGGCAATAATCGCCAGTTTTTTCGATCTGGATATAAAGTTGTTGCGTTGTGAGGATCTGCGGCTTGATGAGAGCTGTCACTGCAACAGCATCATGTACTGGTGCGCCAGCATAGCCTATCGATCGATGGAATCGATAAAAGAAGTTGAGCCATTCAGCCATAACTATTGCAACAGGATTTTGCAGGGCACGAATACGCTCAAAATCCTCAGGAAAAACCAGAGCTCTTTGGGTAACATCAAGACCGGACATTGTTATAGGGACACCTGAACGAAATACGATATCTGCCGCTTCTGGATCAACCAAGATGTTAAATTCTGCAGCAGGCGTCCAATTCCCAAATGAGATTCCTCCCCCCATTAAAGAAATTCGGGCAATCTTAGGCTTAAGTTGGGGGTACAAGAGCAGCAACGCCCCAATGTTTGTCAATGGTCCTGTGGGAATTATATAAACAGGCTCATCACTCTCATCAATTATCTGGGCCATCAGTTCAACAGAATTGATAGAAAGAGGTTCAGCAACAGGTTCTGGCAGCACGGGGCCATCGAGGCCAGTTTGCCCATGCACCGATGGTGCATTAATTCGATCTCCCACAAGTGGCTTATCACGGCCCATTGCCATTGGAACATCAAGACCAATCAATGTCATAATGCGAAGGGCATTATATGTCGTTTTCTCAATGGTTTGATTGCCACAGACGGATGTACAGGCACAAATATCAAGCATAGGGCTTGCATTTGCGAGCACCCATGCGATTGCATCGTCATGCCCTGGATCACCATCGAGTATGACAGGGATCTTTTTCATGACAGGATTGCCCTTTCTATGCTAATTGTAAGTATTTCAGATTGGTTTTCATCTATCCAATTACACAAATCAAATTTCATAAATTTAAAATTAAAGCTCGTAAATTTTACATCCTTCACATCTAAATCAAATGTAAAAGGTCAATCTTTTCTTATCTAGAATTCACTTATATTTTTTTACTAAACCAGACCGAGTGCCAGATTTATCATTTTCACGAATGATCTTTCACGTTCCTCAGAAGTTAACTTTTCTCCAGTGACGATATTATCTGAAACGGTCAAAAGAGTTAGTGCTTTCTTTCCAGCTCTTGCGGCGTTCATATAAAGTGCAGCTGTCTCCATTTCAACAGCCAAAACGCCCATCTTTGACCATGTTAATAAGTCCTTTTCATCATCTGAATAGAACACATCACTCGACAGGATATTTCCAACTTCCACCGGTATATTCATATCCAATGCTGCTTGATAAGCCTTCAGCAGCAAAGAAAAGTTTGCCGTTGGGGCAAATATTCCAGGTAATTTAAAATTCTGTTGATAATTTGAATCCGTACAAGCACCGATTGCAATAATAACCGACCTCAGGCCAAGTCTGGGTACTAATGCACCAGTGGACCCAACCCGAATTATGTTTTCTACTTCATAGAAGTTGAAAAATTCGTACGAGTATATAGCAATCGAGGGTACACCCATACCTGAGCCCTGTACAGTGACCCGCTTCCCGTCCCTAAATCCTGTATAACCATGTATGCCTCGAACTGAATTGACACAGAAAGCATCTTCTAAAAAATTCTCAGCAATATACTTGGCACGAAGTGGGTCTCCTGGCATAAGAACAGTTTTGGCAATATCCTCTTTTTTTGCTTCATTATGTGCTGTAGGCAGATTACTCATGGTTCTCTCCTTGAATTAGGTTTGCAATCAATATTTATAATGAGTTCACTAAAATTTTATTCGTCATTATTGACTCTAACGGGATAACCCAGGTATTGCTTTGATAAAAAACAGGTCTCTTAAATAGCCGCTAATAGAAAAAGGTAAACCTGCCCCAAAAAGATGGAATCACTAATAAGAAATGCCACCGTAACTTGTAACCTATTAGTTCAAATGAATTATTTTTCAAATTGAACTCATTATAATGGATAAGTTTTTAATGAATGATGTGGTAAACAAAAACTGGATTATGAAAATTACTTTGATAATTTTATTTTTAAATGATATTTGTGAACCATAATATCTAGATTTTGAATCGACGATGATAAGATAATTTTATCAGAATCTTAGATCCACCTTTAGGACAGAAAAACTTCGACTGGCGTTTTGTGTCTGAGACTTTCGTGAGGTCGATTCCGAATATATCGAATAAAAGCCAATCAGACTTTCCTGCAGGATTTAGACAGAAGCATAATCCTTGATATAAACATCCTCGTATTTGATAGATTGCCAAGACCGATCAATGAATATTTTTTCATAAGCTCAGAAATCCCCCCACAAATGATCCGTTTTTCTGTTATTATTGGGAAGGTCGAACTAATAAATAAGAAAGTGATTAAGTGGAGATTAGTATATAGATGAAATCTCGATTAAATGCCTTATTTGACGCCCTACTCCCGGTATTCGCCACATTAGCAGCGCTTCTTGTTGGAACCATTATGTTGGTTATCTTGGACGTGAACCCAATCGTTGCTTACCGCGCACTCCTTAATGGCGCATTTGGCAGCAGCAATGCCATTGCTGAAACCCTGGTCAAAGCGACTCCCCTTCTGCTGGTTGGATTGGGTATTTGTATTGCTTATCGTGGGAATGTCATCAATATCGGTGGCGAAGGACAGATGATTGTCGGGTCAATTTTAGCAACTTGGGTCGGGTTGAATTTCACTGGATTGCCTGGATGGTTAATGATCATCATTGCCATGCTGGTCGGTGCAATAACCGGGAGTATTTGGGGAGGGATACCCGGTCTGCTCAAAGCTTTTTTCAACGTCAATGAAATATTAAGTACGGTGATGATGAACGCCGTCGCAGTACAGCTTCTCAACTTTGTGCTAACTGGGCCAATGATTGATCCCGTTCAATCACAAAATGCTTCCCAGATTCCACAGACCGCACGCCTCGAGGAAGCATATCGTTTACCGAGACTTGTACCCACTCGATTGCACCTGGGAGCGCTCTTTGCAGTCATCCTTGCCGTTCTGGTTTACTTCCTGTTGTGGCATACAACTCTTGGATATCGCATCCGTTCTGTAGGACAAAGTAAGTCAGCATCCCGATATGCAGGAATTAAAGTAAAACGCCATATCATCATTGCCCTAATGTTAAGCGGTGCTTTTGCGGGGTTAGCAGGCGTTATTCAGGTTTATGGGGTGAATTTTCGAATGATCACAGATGGCTCTACATCAGGTTTTACGGGCAGTGCTGGGTATAACGGTATCGTCGCTGCTTTATTTGGATCGCTAAATCCAATTCTCACAATCCCTGCATCTGTTTTATTCGGTGGCCTCTTGGTCGGTGCTAATTCCATGCAAAGGGTTACACAAGTGCCCTCTGCGCTGATTACAGCCTTAAACGGTCTTGTGGTTGTTTTTGTCGTCAGCAGTGAAATTTGGCGTAAAAAACGACAACAGAAAAGACTTATCGTCCCCCTCGAAGAACAAAACGTCACTGATAAAGTATCATCCAAACTAGTGGAGAAAACTTAATGATTTCAAAGTTATTCAGTATGACAGTTCTCTTAGGTATCATATCATCAGGAATCCGTCTGGCAACTCCCTACCTGTTTGCCTCCATTGGTGAGGCATTCAGTCAGCGTAGTGGAGTGTTGAATTTGGGGGTTGAAGGGCAAATGATATTAGGTGCCTTTGCAGCTTTCTATGTTGTTGTGAATACAGAAAATTTATTGCTAGGAGTCCTCGCTGGAATGGGAGTCGGCGCATTGATGGGATTGGCAATGGGATTTGTGTCGGTTACCTTGCATGCACAACAAGGTATCAGCGGGATTGGATTTTATCTTTTCGGTTTGGGAATGAGCAATTTATTATTCCAGACATTGGTCGGTACGGTTGAGACAGTTAGAGGATTTCCTAATGTTTCAATACCAGTTTTGAGCAGCATTCCCGTCATCGGTGATCTGTTTTTCAATCAGAACATTCTTGTTTATCTTGCTTTTCTGTTAGTGCCAGTAGCATCGTTTGTGTTGAACAAGACTAACCTGGGATTAAAAATCCGAGCTGTAGGTGAGAATCCTGAAGCGGCTGACTCCCTGGGCGTCAGTGTGGCAAGGATCAGATACTTCACAACCATTTTAGGCGGCGCAATGTCTGGCTTGAGCGGTGCCTCATTATCAATTGCTTTAGTAAATGTGTTTCAATTGGGGATGACAGCTGGTCAAGGTTTTATCGCAGTGGCACTTGTTTATTTTGGCGCATGGCGCCCCTGGGGCGTTTTAGTCGGCGCTCTATTATTCAGCCTTGTAAATGGATTGCAACTCTGGATACAAGTATTAGGCATTGATATCCCATCTGAATTTGCGGTAATGATGCCATATATTCTGACAATCCTGGTACTAACCCTATCAAAAACTAAATATGGAGCACCTTCAGCGCTTACAAAAGCTTTCGAGCGAGAAGGGTAAAAATCTATCGAGGGTCTCAATAATCTATTACGTATCTATATGATTTCTACAGATTTCAGTAAACAAGATAAATTAATTAAAGGAGGTCTTTACTGAATAAATAAATAAATCAATTCTATCAAAGTTGGAGAGAATCAGTCATAAACTCACTTGAAAAGAGGAAATAATGAAAAACGTATATAAAATTTTAGCTTTTACCCTGATATTAGTTTTTGTGTTAACTGCATGTGCCCCCACTGAAGAACCTGTTGTCGAGGAACCCGAAGTTGAGGAAACCGCTGCTGAAGAGGAAGAAGAAGAGCCTCAAGAAATGGAAGCACTGCGAATTGCTATTGTTTCACCCAGTGCCATCAACGACTTCGCATTCACCCAGAGTATCTATGATGCGATGATCGCTCTCCAGGAAGCATATGGAGAGGATGCAATTGAATTTGATTACTCTGAAAACATGTTCATTGTTGACGATGCTGCTGCTGCAATTCGTGATTATGCCGCTACTGGCTATGATATGGTGATTGCCCACGGTTCACAATATGGCTCCTCACTGCAGGAAATCGCACCAGACTTTCCTGAGGTTAGCTTTGCATGGGGAACAACCGTGGACACTTTTGGTCAGGATAATATATTTGCCTATGAGGCTGCTTCCGATCAAGGTGGTTATGTGAACGGTGTTATGGCTGCTATGTTAACGGAAAGCAAGGTGATCGGTGTTGTGGGTCCTGTAGAAACTGGCGATGCCAAGCTGTATGTTGATGGCTTTGTGGCTGGCGTCAAAGCTACTGATCCTGATATTGAAGTGCTTGTTACCTATATCAATAGCTTTTCAGACGTTGCCCTTGCTGCGGAAACAGCGCAAACACAAATCGCTGCAGGTGCAGATGTAATGACCGGCACTGCCCAAATGGTAGTTGGTGCAATTGGGAAAATCCAAGAAGCAGGTGGATATTGGTTTGGTACGCAAGCAGATCAATCATCCTTCGCCCCTGATTCTGTGGTCGCCAGTCAGGTTTATCACTGGGATGTAGCTCTCAAGGAAATGATTGAACTCAGATCAGATGGTACGCTTGGTGGTCAGTCCTTTGTAGTAAATCTTGAGAATGGCGGTGAAGTAATGGTATTCAATCCAGACCTCGAGATACCCGCAGAAGTAAAGGCCGCTGGAGAAGCAGCAATTCAAGGGATCATAGATGGATCCATTACCATTGAACTTCCCTAGATAATTAATTAACAAATGATATCGGAAGTTCTTTTCAAACTTCCGATATCATTCCTTTTATTAAACAATTTTAGTGATCAGGTTGAATAGATGAAAGCTACGGATAACCATCCTTCACGTGAAACTCGCATCAAATCGGTAAAAATGCAGGGTATTACCAGGCGGTTTCCAGGTGTTCTTGCTAATGATAGTGTGGATTTTGATGTTAAGGCTTGTGAAGTGCATGCTTTACTTGGTGAAAACGGGGCTGGCAAAAGCACATTAATGAAAATTCTTTATGGACTCTATCACCAGAACAACGGGAATATTTTCATTAATGATGAACTTGTAAAAATCGGTTCCCCCACTGATGCGATAAAACTTGGTATTGGCATGATCCACCAACATTTTATGCTTGTGCCGACATTAACCGTCACAGAGAATGTCGCACTTGGTTTGCCTTCATCGCGTGGTCCATTGACGGAT
>JAYELT010000107.1:0-10956 GCA_034717715.1 Chloroflexota bacterium
GAACCCGCACGGCAGTCTCTGCTTGTCGATGACAGGCAGGGCACAGGGTGATCAGGTTTTGTAACTGGTTGGCAGTTTCTACCCTGGTGAAACTCCGAAAGGGTTTGATGTGGTGCACATGGAGCGGTTGGAGGTGCCCCGAGACGCCGCAAACCTGGCAGCGATCACCATCCCGGTGCATCACCCGTTTTCGGATAGCGTCCCAGCCTTTCCCATAACCATTTGGATCGGCATTCCACAGCATCTGATCTTTCAGGGTTGATACAGTGGCTTGATCCAAAGTGATCCAGTACCCAACCGTATTAAGGAGGACCGGCGGCAAGTTCACTTCTCCACCCCCCAGGAATTCGTGAGTGTACCAACGGATCTTTCGAAAACCGACAACCTGACTGGTGACAAGAATATCACCAAGAGTCTTGCTCCCACCAGTCACGGGTTCGGATTGATGGATGGTTTTCTCCTCTACCTGTGTTTCTTGCTGCGCCTGCGTGTAATAATCAACAGCCGCCAGATGAAGATAAGCAGCACCCACCTCCAGGTCGAGATCTTCCACCAGGTATGAGGTGCCTTCGTGGAGATAAATAGCGTCAGGGTGCACCATCCAGTAAGCACTATTGCGGTCTACCTGGCCGATGGTCTTCTGCTGTTGATGCTCTACCACAAGCAAGGTCACCTGGTCTGGTGTGGCATTCCGCAAAGAGATTTCTGCGGCAGGATACTGATCTGCCATCCAGAAGAAGCGCTCTCCCTGCTGATGCAATTCACCGCTTTGTGCCAGCACTTCAAGAAAACTCCTCAAGCGGTCAGCCGGGACGGCACCAAAGCCCTCACCAGCCTGGAATGGGAGTTCAAAAGCGCCGCAGCGTATGTGCTGCAGAAGGATCAACAGGTTATTCGGCGCGATCAACCCTCGTTCTGGGGAGCGATCGAAGAAATAATCCGGGTGACGGGCAAGGTATTGGTCCAATGGGTTTGATGTTGTGACCATTACTGCAAGGGAGGGGGTCAGTTTTCGACCTGCGCGGCCGGCTTGCTGGCGTGTCCCGGCGATGCTTCCCGGGTAACCGACCAACACAGCTGCATCCATACCCCCGACATCGATTCCCAGCTCAAGTGCGGAGGTGGCTACCACCCCCTGAACCTCCCCGCGCCGCAAGCCTTCTTCAATGGCTCTGCGCTCCTTTGGCAGGTAACCGCTGCGATAGCCGCGCACACGATTGGGATTGTTTTGTGATTCTCTCTGACGCAGGTAAGTCAGGATCAATTCGATCCCCCGGCGTGTGCGACCAAAGACAATTGTTTGGATGTTTTCGTCCAGCAACTCTCCCGCCAGCAGGGATCCTTCCAGGAGGGCACTCCCCCGGATGCCCAGTTTTTTATCAAGCAATGGCGGATTATAGATAAGGAAATGCTTTTCACCATGGGGTGAACCATCGCGGTCAACAACAACGACCGGCTTTTCAATTAGACGCTGCGCCAATTCCTGGGGGTTGGCGATGGTCGCAGATGTGAGGATGAATTGAGGCTGGCTGCCGTAAAATCGGCAGATGCGCTTGAGCCGGCGGATCACATTGGCGACATGGGATCCGAATACCCCCCTGTAAACATGCATCTCATCGATCACAATGAAGCGCAGCGCCGTGAAGAAATCCTTCCAGGCGGTGTGATGAGGCAGGATGCCGGTATGGAGCATATCTGGGTTGGAGAGGATCATGGCAGACGAACGGCGCAGGACCGAACGGGTATGCTGCGGGGTGTCCCCATCGTAAATATTTACCTGGATGCCCTCCGGGTGGTCGACTTGATCGAGCAGCTCACCCAAGATCGTATGTTGATCCTGGGCAAGGGCTTTGGTGGGGAAGAGGTAAAGGGCTTTGCCTTCAGGATGCTTCAGCAGGCTGTCGATCACCGGCAGGTTATAGCACAGGGTTTTTCCGCTGGCTGTGCCCGAGACAACAGCGACGTTAAACCCTGAAAGAACCTTTTCAAAAGTTAAAGCCTGGTGTGTGTAGAGCGAATGAATGCCCTGGGATTGCAAATAGGTTGCCAGCCCAGACGAAAGGTTTTCCGGAAAGGTCGTGGTTTCAGCGGGTTTGGGTGCCAGCACACGCCATGCGACCACATTTTCAGCTATGCTGGCGTGACTGCGCCATCGGTTGAGGATACTTTTAATCTTGTCGCTCATCAGATTCTTCGAAAATTTGTTTTATTAATCATAATCGGAATCAGAGCCTGATGCAATATCCAACCAATCTCATGAGCACAGTACTAAAATCTTGTCAAGGCAAAGTTAAAATGTCCTAATTAGATACATGAATAGGCTTTCCATTGACCTTATGACCATAATTTCTCCAGGGATGATCTGATTCTGGCTTGATGGATTAATCTTCAACATCTTTGGAAGTTGTCAAAGCATTTCTTTTAGGTTGGTGAAAGAAATGCTTCTGGAAAGTATTCTTCCAGAAGCGTTTTGATATCATGTTTTTCCTAAATATTCTTTTTCTTCTTTTGAGCTCTCCTAACAAGCCAATCCATCACCGGATAAGTTAAGTTGCCAAGCAGGTTGACCAAACGATAGAACAATTTACCTTCTATACCTGGAATGATAACGTATTTTCCTCTGCGCACGTCCCTGACGATGGTGTTTGCAACATGGTCCGCGTTCAGCACCTTGGCGCTGCCGGCAATGGCTTTTGTTTCAGGCGGCTTGAGCGGTTCTTCGAAGTCTAATTGGGGTGTTTGCGTATCCGGTGGGAAGACGATGGAAACCTGTATACCCAATGGTTTCATTTCAGCTCGCAGGACATCACTGAACCCACGAACAGCATACTTTGAAGCACCGTAGCCTGAGTAACCAAACACACCGACAAATCCTGCCTGGGAAGAAATATTAACAACGGTGCCTTTCGCTTTTGTAATCATCTTTGGGATGAGATATTTTAAGATATGGAGGGTGCCGAAATAATTGACGTTCATCAACCTGTGGAAAATTTCTACATCGAGTTCTTGAAAGTAGCCAGGGTAAGTTATGCCTGCCGAGTTGATCACCAGGTCTGGGACACCATGATCATCAATCCAATCATCCAATACCGCTGCCAGAGCGTCATAATTCGTGATATCACATGAAATGGTATCGATATATTGTTTTGGTTCACCTTTCATGACTTGCTTTACGTCAAATTCAGCCCGTGTGAGCTTTTCTTTATCCCGTGCTAACAGACACACACTCACACCTTCGCGAGAGAGTGCTTTTGCCAAAGCAAGGCCGATTCCACTTGATCCCCCTGTGATGAGGGCGAGTCGATATTGGTTGTTCAATGAGATCCTCCACAAGAGCTGCAATTGTTACCGGAACAGGTACTGCAACCGCTGCTTGTGATCGATCTGCCGCTGCTGACAGCATTGAACAACGAAAGCTTTCGCTTCACATTTTCCCCCTGGCAATGGGTGCAGGTCAGATGATTATCAGCATCCTTGATGCAGCGTATCAGCTCATATTCAGCCTTGCAGTCATGGCAGTGATATTCGTAGATTGGCATATGGTTCCTGTTGCTTGATAAAATGACAATAATGGTATCATTTTAGCGCAGCGACTCAAGAAGGTCAATTTAAGCATAACAATTCCACCTGAGCTACCCATTCAAAAGAAAGTGTAAGTCAGGATTTTACCCACCAACACCTCTGGGAAGCAGCGATTGGTTATTAACCATGCCGCTTACAAGTGAATAAAATGAGACGCTTGTTGTAATAGAAAATTTACATGGTCTGTATTTAATATTTGGGAATCAAAAATTCAAAAGCAGGTTTTTGCTCATCACCTGCGCGATAAAACCAGCTAGTGGGGGGAAAAATAAGGTAATAACGTACCGGATTAAGGCTGCCTTAGGATTGATAAGTGCAATTTCTAAAGGCAGCCGTGATAAGGACCATAATGACCAGGCAGTAATGAAACCAATAATCGCGCCTAATCCTGCATCTGCTTTATAAAATCCGGCCGCGATTGGGAAGACAGCATAAGGAGAACCCGGGATCAAACCGCCCGCGGCACAGCCAATCAACACGGCTTTGAACCCTGACTCCTTGCCCAACCAACTTGCGATGAGATCTTGGGGAAGCAGGACCTGCACCAGTCCTGATAGCAGGAAACCGGTCAATAGCAGCAAGAGATTTTTCCAGATGGTCTTTCCAGCAAGTTTGATGCCGTCTATAGCAATGGTTTCATCTCGAATGAGGGCATATATCAGCACGATGATCGTGATTATGATCAGGATAATTGTGGAAGCATCCATATGCAGGCTCCTTTTACGCTTTTTCATTTGTGCCTATCTCATACGTATGGGTATTAATAAACGTTAGCTTTCAGAAAACCTTTCCTAAGTGGATTTGTTTCCTGAGTGACGATTTACTTGGCATCGTTAAAATGCACACACGAAGTGATTGTTTATTGATATCTTTCTCGGATTGCAGGGATCAAATATTCATTGAAAGATCGCTCACAATCATAATCCGGGTCCCAATCCCAATCCCTACGAGCAGCAGAATCGTCCAATCGTTCCGGCCAGGTGTCCACAATCTTCTGGCGGCAGTCATCCACCACAAAGTGGATATTTGCCTCTGGGAAGGCTTCTTTGACGATATCATAGATTTCCTGTGCAGACAGGCTGAAGCTGGTGACATTATACACAAATTGCGACAGGCGGTTCCTGGGGGCACTTTCAAGCATCACGAGTGACTTTACCGCATCCGGCATGACCATAAAGGGAATGGTGGTATCAGGGCGAATGAAACAGTTATATTCCTCGCCGCTGGCAGCAGCATGCAGCATCTCAGGTCCATAATCACTGGTTCCACCTGTGGGGACTGTTTCCGCACTGATCAACCCTGGGAAGCGGATAGAGCGGAAGTCGACTGTCTCTCTTCCACCGCAATCGGCTGCCAGCTGGCGGTAGTAGGTGCTGTAATACCGGCCAAGGTGTTCGCAATATAACTTATTACAACCGTACATGGTCGTGGGGTAGGCGAATTCATCTTCAACGGTTGGACCTGCCTGGGTCTTTTCGTTAAGGGTGGGAATGCCATAGGCAGCAATTGAGCTGGGATAGATGAACTTGACGGGGGTGCCCTGCCATTGAGATTGTTCCACAGCCAATCTAAGCAGGTTAAGGGTGCCCTCAACATTGATACGATGGGCTGTTTCTGGATTGTATTCTGCTTTTGTGGAAAGGATAGAGGCGAGGTGATAAATGGTGGAAATTTCATGTTCCACGACCAGCCTGCCCAACAGCATTTGGTTAAGGATGTCACCGACAATGTACGTACTGCACATCGGACGCAGGCTTTTATCCAACGGAACCACATCCAGGGCAACGATATTTGCCTGGGTGGTCTCTGCAAGATAAGAGATCAAACCATGACCGATTTCACCATTGGCTCCGGTGATCAGCACGACTTTTTGACGCATTAGCTCCTCCTAAAGTGATGGTGAGAGTGACATAATTAATATCGCCCCTATTGTAATGCATGATTGAATTGTGTGTGGGGAAAATGATGGGAACCGATCAGAGTGGGTTATCAATTATCAATCATCAATTGTCATGGAAACATTCATACGGCGAATCTGGTCGGATGATTGCGGGGATATCTGCATCACAAGGACGCTCATATCATCTTTGGGGCGTCCTTCGTCCAACCGGATTGCTCGATGCAGCAGGAAGTCTGTGAGTTCTTGTGCAGGAGGTTCTTGCCCCTCAATGAGGGCTTCAATCGTTGTGCGTATCTCCGACTCATTCAGAGTCCGCTGTCCTGCATTGTAGACACCATCTGAGAAGGCAATTATCGCCATATTTGGTTGGATTTCTAATTCAACGATCGTTGGTGTAATATCCGCCCGAGTACCAATTGACTCACTAAAGGATGCGAGGCAATCTATTTTGCCTCCATTGATAAGAAAAACGGGAACAGGATTGTTGCGTGAAATGATGATGGTGTTGGTTTGCAGGTCTGCACTGACGACATTCAAATCAGCTTTAATACTGCCATCATATTCAGAAAACAACCTGCTCGATGTTGCTCGAATGGCCGCTCCATCCCGCACACCATTACTGATGTGATCAATGACGCGGTGACTCACCATGGTTGAAATTGATTTCTGGTTTTTACCATTGATCTGCCCATCAGCAAAGACAACAGAGATACCGCCGTTTGGTCGTTCTATCGACTCAACCGTGTCGCCACTTTTTCCAATGCCGTACTTATTAAATTTCGAAACTGCAATCCTGATCTCCATGCATTCATTTTACTTCAAATTCGCATATCTGCGTGTGAGGTTCAGTGATCATCTGGTTCTTATAATATTATGAACCATTGCCTGGGATGATGGTTTATAATTCCTTTATTGGTTTGGAAACAGAAAAATCCTTCATATAGAATTGCGGTATTGATGCAACTGAAATTTAAAAATAAGACAAAAATAATGTTGATCATGTGGATAGGTGCCTGTCTATTACTATTTCTAACAGGTTGTAGAACGACAAAGACGCCCGATTTGATAGATATCGATGAAGAGACAACAGCGTCATCCCTTACAGCGCAAGAATCCCCGACACCTGAAAGAGTCGGCAATACAATCGCTGAGATCCAGGGAGCCGGGCATATCACCCCTTATCGAAACCAGGAGGTGCAGCATGTCGAGGGCGTTGTGATCTTCGTTCAATCGGATGGATTTTATCTGCAGTCGCTGGTTCCAGATGGTGATCCGGCGACATCCGAGGGCATTTTTGTGTTTACAGATTCTCCCCCATCAGTACGTATCGGAGACCAGGTAGCCTTGAATGCCAGGGTAATTGAAGATATTCCCGGTGGAGGATACGGAAATTTGTCCATTACAACATTGAAGAACCCGGAAGTGACCGTTATCAGCAGCGGCAATGATCTTCCGAGCCCTACTGTAATTGGTGAGGGGGGACGAATGCCCCCAACTGAGATCATTGATGATGATACCAGTGGTTTCATATCAGAAAAAGCGTTTTTTGACCCCGAAAATGATGGGTTGGATTTCTATGAGAGTTTGGAAGGGATGCTTGTTCAGGTCAACGATGCTATCGTCGTCGGACCAACGAATGCTTATAAAGAAATTGTGGTATTGGCTGATTCGGGCAAGAATTCTGGTGTACGGTCTATCCGTGGAGGTGTTGTTATCCGGGAGAATGATTTCAATCCGGAACGGATCATGCTGGATGATAAACTCGAAGCCACGCCATTTGTAAATGTTGGCGATTTTTCAGAGGAACCGATCATTGGTGTGATGGATTATGATTATGGGAATTTTAAAATCCAGGTAACCAATGAGATTGATTTCATCTCGGGAGGTTTAGCCCCTGAGTCAGCGTTTGAACCATCAGATGATGGGCAGATACGAGTGGCAAGCTATAACGTTTATAATCTTTCTGCTTTGGATACCCAACGGATTGCACAATTAGCAGACCAGATCGTCAGAAACCTGGCCTCGCCGGACATTATCGCTTTCCAGGAGATTATGGATAATGACGGAAGCGAAGGGGATAAGGCAGTATCTGCAGACCAGACATACCAGGGGATTATTGATGCAATTAGAGAGTTGGGCGGTCCAGAATATAACTATGTGGATATTGATCCGCTCCCTGATTCTGAGGGTGGGATAAATTTGGGAAATATTCGGCAAGGCGTGATCTACCGTTTGGATAGCGGTTTATCTTTAGCTGAGGCACCGCCAGGTGATGCGAGGACACCCATCGAAATCTCAGAAGGGGAGGGTGTGCCGGTCTTATCATTGAACCCTGGACGGGTGGATCCTACCAACCCGGCGTTTTATTCAAGCAGAAGGCCTTTAGTAGTAACATTTTGGTATAAGGGTGACCCCTTATTCATGATCAACAACCATTTCAATTCGAAAGGTCAAGATCGGGGCTTGTTTGGTGAATTTCAACCGCCTCTGCTTGAATCTGAGCCGCAACGGATCGGTCAAGCTCAGGTGGTGCATGATTTTGTCGCAGACCTTTTGGCTGTCGATCCGGACAGCCGTGTGATTGTACTTGGTGATTTAAATGACTTCCAATTCTCAAAGCCCATTGAAATAATTAAAGGGGAAATCTTGCAGGATTTAATGGAAACGCTGCCCATCGAGGAACAGTATACCTACATCTATGAGGGGAACAGTCAGGTACTCGACCACATCCTGATCACAGCAGGATTGGCAGATGCGTTTGATGCAATGGACATTGTTCATATAAATTGTGAGTATGAATATTCATCACGATTAAGTGATCATGATGTTCTGGTTGCAGCATTTACAATTGAGTAGGGAGATGAAGCGCTGCTGCTACAATTAGGAGATTGCTTCGTATAACCATATCTCTGATGGCAAGGTATTTTGTCATTGGGAGAGGAGCGACTGCAAAGCGTCCTGTAAGGAAGCAATCTAAGAATTTTAAACATGATCAGTTCTTCTTCTCATATTGATACTCGTTTTGAATGTAATAAGGAGATGGTTTGTTGGCTATGTTTCGTAGACCTGACCTTCAACCATTCACCATTGAATTGTTGGATATAGAAATCCGACCTAAGGTTTAACATTATACAAATTAATACAGAGTTAATAAAAATATTGTATAATGATAGTCCATTCGGGGATGATCGGCTTCGACGGGAGAGGCTGGTCCCGGATTGCGAGTCGAGAGGTACCGACCTCGTAAAATCAGTACAACATATAAGTGCCAATCGCACTGAATATGCGGCTCTGCCCCTCGCAGCGTAAGCTGTTGAGCTAAGAGCTCAGGTCTCTTGATGAGACCTCGTCCCCCATCTGCCGTTTTCCTGACCGAGGGTGGGTGTGGCGTCATAAAGTCAGGATGCCATGCAGGACGCCGTTAAATGTATGAAAGAAGGGCTTTCGGGTCCTAACGGCTGGCAAAAGGGTCGCCCGGTTGGCTGGCTAACCTTGAGCGAGATTGAATAAGCCAACTATACTCGTAGATATTCGAGGGTCGATTCTTTCGGACGCGGGTTCGATTCCCGCCATCTCCATGAACAGAGAACCGCCTAATCAGGCGGTTTTTTGGTTGTAAAAGATGAGTGGAGTAAGGTGAATCAATAATATCGTTTATAATGGGCCATCATCTGAATAAAATATTTTTGATTAAATATTAATTTGCAAAACCTTCAACCTGCTTCAGATATAATCACGAGGAGTTTATATGTCTGACCAAATCGTAAACTTACCGGTTGACTTTCTATTTGAATTTGTGAAAGATTGTTTTATTGCATTTGGAACACCGTCCAACGATGCACAAACTTGCGCCGAAGTGATCATTGCTTCTGACCTGCGGGGAATTGAATCACATGGGGTTGGTCGGTTGCGATACTATTATGACCGACTGATTACCGGGCAGCATCATGTTAATACCCATATTGACACCATCCGAGAGAACCCAACCACAGCTGTTTTGGATGGCAATCATGGTTTGGGAATGGTGATCGGAAAATATGCCATGAATTTAGCCATAGAAAAAGCACGCAATTATGGGATGGGATCTGTTGCGGTAAGAAATTCCACTCATTTTGGGATTGCGGGTTATTACACTACAATGGCAGCATCACAAGGCCTTGTCGGTTTCACGTTTACGAATGCCCGTCCTGCTGTTTGCCCCACATTCGGCACACGGCCGATGCTGGGAACAAACCCAATCGCGTTCGCTGCACCATCTGATGAGCCATTCCCCTTCCTGTATGATGCAGCCACACCTATTGTGCAGCGGGGTCGGATTGAAAAACTCGTCCGTGAAGAAAAATCAGCGGCTAAAGGCTGGCTGGTTGACCGGGAAAACAATTACCTGACCGATCCTGAAGAAATCATCGGGAAGTTGTTGAAAGGCGAAGCGGCATTCCTGCCTTTGGGCGGCGTTGGGGAAACCCTGGGGGGACACAAGGGATATGGCCTGGCGACGATGGTTGAAATCCTTTGCGCATCCTTCCAGACAGGTTCATTCCTGTTGGACCTTTCCGGTATAGAAGCTGATGGGTCTCCTCGACATTTCAGGGTTGGCCACTTCTTCATGGCACTTAATGTGGAGAGTTTTGTTGACCTGGATACCTTTAAACACACCACAGGGACGATCCTTCGGGAACTGAGCGCATCACGCAAAGCCCCCGGGCAACCACGCATCTATACTGCTGGGGAAAAGGAATATGAAAAGGAAATCCAGGTACGCAGAGACGGCGTGGAGATCATTCCAAATTTACAGAAAGACCTCAAATTTGTGCGGGACAAATTGGGATTAAGCCAGTACGAGTTTCCGTTTTAGGCAGATGTTGGGTATCTGGTAGCAGGGACTAGGTTTTTGATTTCACGTCGCTTTGTGTGTGGTCGAAAAAGTTAACAGATGGGAAAGGGTTCAATTAGTTCGAGAAAGGGTTCTTACCATTCACGATTCACTATTTTCTAAACCTGAATCCTAATACCTCATTGCCTAATCTCCTAATCACCTGCTTGCACTACCAACCCCTTCAAATAACTTCCTTCTGGAAACGCCAGGTTTATGGGGTGGTCGGATGCCTGTCCAAGGCGATACAGGATCTGTGCGTCCACGCCTGCATCAAGGGCGGCATCAGCGACGATTTTCTGGAAGAAAGCAGGGTCAATCCCACCAGAACAGGAAAAGGTCATCAGCATACCCCAGGGTTTGAGCAGCTTAAACCCGTACAGGTTTATGTCCTTATATCCCCGGGCAGCCTTTTTTGCCTGGGCAGCCGTGGGTGCAAACTTGGGTGGGTCGAGGATGATCAGGTCAAATTGGCGTCCCTGATCTCGAAGGGTGCGCAGTTCTTTAAACACATTCCCCACTATCCACTCGCATTTTTCAGATGGTAAGCCGTTCAGGGCGATATTCTCCTGACCGAGTTGAAGCGCTTCTTTTGATGAAT
>JAYELT010000108.1:0-32668 GCA_034717715.1 Chloroflexota bacterium
TTAGCCTGATTAAACGCTTGAAGGTCATCTAACCTTACTCGTGTTTATGGCCAGATCTGCCAGGTGACGATGCTAACCAGGATGCCTAAGATGATCCCGCCAAGGGCTTCAGCCGGAGAATGGCCCAGGACTTCACGCAATTCTTCAAATTCTTCAGCAGGCTTGACTTTTCCTTCAAGCAATTCTTTGATGACGCGGTTGATCTGTTGAGCATGAAAACCAGCCTGGCGCCGGATGTTGGTGGCATCATAGATCACAACCATTGCAACAGCAAAGGCCAGACCAAATAGGGGAGTATCGAAACCAGCATAATTCCCCACACAGATCGCCGCGGAAGTGACGACAGCAGAATGTGAGCTGGGCATACCGCCTGTGCTGAATATGAGAGACCAATCCCATTTCTTGGTCCGGAGGAATTCCAGAGGAAGTTTGAGTATCTGCGCTAGGATAGAAGCGCTAACACATGCGATGAAGGTTGGGTTGTTGATAATACCTATGAATGGCATATTTTCAGTCTACTTCCTTGGGTTCTTGAGGGGTTTCCATAGCAAGCTGCTGCACCTTTAACTCCGCTTTTTCCAGCAGCTCAGCGCAGCGTTTGGCCAGTGCCTGACCACGCTCGAAACAAGCCAGCGCCTGTTCAAGCGGCAGGTCTTCACCTTCCAACTGTGTGACATTCTCCTGTAAGGCGATAAAAGCCGCTTCAAAATCCATTTTTTGGATGTCTTTTAATTTCTGATCTGTCATGATCCTTCTCCTGGGTTGGTTTGTGTAATACGGGCATCCATACTACCCTGGCTGACCTGGATATGGATGGAGTCATTTGTTTGTACCTGGCAGGCTTCCTTAATGACTGTGCTATCTTCCGCACGGGTTACGATGGCATAGCCGCGTTTGAGAATGGCACGAGGGTTTAAAGCACTTAGGGATTGCTTTAAATTTGTCACTTGCATGTGTTTTTTCTCAAGAAGCGTCGTTATGGTTCGTGAATATCTGAGCGTGATTTCATCCAAGCGCTGGCGGTATGTGTCAATTTTGTGGGCCGGTGACAATCGCTGCAGTGTACTGTGAAGCTGTCCGCTTTCCCAACGTAGATTTGCTAATATTTCACGCAGGTAGGTTGTGTGTTGATTGGCAAATTCTCCGATGGTTGCCAATAATTCAGTCCTATCGGGTGTGGCGACTTCTGCTGCAGCGGTAGGTGTTGGCGCTCGCAAATCAGCTGCAAAATCCGTCAGGGTGAAGTCTGTTTCATGACCGACACCAGAAATGACTGGAATAGTAGAGGTTGCGACAGCACGTGCAACGGATTCGTCATTAAAAGCCCAGAGGTCTTCGATTGAACCACCACCGCGGCCGATCAAGATCAAATCAGGGTGAATATCCCGATTCAAGCGTGTCAGCGCGGCCACGATTCCAGCGGGGGCATTGATCCCCTGAACAGCTGTAGGGGCAATCATGACTTCTGCAATCGGAAAACGCCGCCGCAGTGTGTTGAGCATATCCTGCAGTGCGGCACTTGTAGGAGAGGTGACAATACCGATTGTGCGTGGACGTTTGGGAATGGGGCGTTTCCTTTCGGAGTCAAAGAGGCCCTCCGCTTCCAACTCGGCTTTTAACCGCAGATATTCCTGGTAGAGGGCACCCTCCCCAGCGGGTTTGAGTGTGTCCACATAGAGCTGGACCTGCCCGTTAACTTCATAGACGCTCATCCCACCATGTGCCTGGACTGCCAGGCCTGCACGGGGGGTAAAGTTCAGCCTGTCGGCTGCATTGCGCCACATTACGCAGCGAACGGATGCTTCGCTGTCTTTGAGGGTGAAATAGAGATGCCCAGAAGATGGATGCGAGAAATTAGATATCTCACCCTGTACCCACAGATCCTGCAGGATTTCATCCCTTTCAAGGATCTGACGCAAATAACCGGTGAGCTGACTCACTGAAAGGATATTATTGGGTTGGAAAAATGAATACTGTTTCATCTAGTTTCGCCTCTATGTGATCCAACCATAAGTATAACAATAAAATCAAGCCGATGAACAATTCTGTTACAATTACACTATTCGGAAGACCATATCACCGTGCTGAAGGAAGGAAAACTATTGGAGCATATCTGGACACCCTGGCGCATGAAGTATATCCAAAATAATTCTCAAAAGAACGGCTGCATCTTTTGTTTGGCGGTCCAAGCGGAAGATGATGCAAGACAACTGATATTTTATCGGGGTGAACATGCATTCATGATCCTTAATCGTTATCCCTATACCAGTGGGCATGTGATGTGTGTGCCGTTTGCTCACAAAAGGCATCTGCAGGACCTTACACGAGAAACCCGCATGGAGATGATGGAGGATGTGACCAGGGCAGTTCAGGTTTTGCAGCAGGTTTACCAACCGGAAGGGTTTAACATCGGTATCAATTTGGGAGAATTAGCAGGGGCGGGTGTGGCAGAACATTTGCATATTCATATCGTCCCGCGTTGGGGTGGTGATACAAGTTTTATATCTAGTATTGGGCAAACCAGAGTCTTGCCTGAAGCCCTCGATGAGACTTATCGACGTGTTAGGGAAGCATGGGAAGCCCTAAAAACCCAAGATTAGTTAATTTTTGGAGAGTAATCAGGATCTTGCATGGCCTGATGTAATTTGATGTCAATATGTTCTGCAAAAATGGAGATACCCCGCCGGGTTCCTCTTCAGGTGAATGTTTCTATAAAAACACAGCGGGGCTTGAAAGGTGAATTGAAATATATAAAATCCTAAGACAATGGCTTTAAGAAACAGGATGGGTCTTAGGTTCTAGCCTTTTTTCTTTCGGCGGAAGATAACACGTACCAGGCTTATCAATCCCAACAAGATCAGGAGGACGGGCCAATATTGCCCAAGGCCATAGTTCATGCCGAAAGTTGTTCCAAAAATGAGGAAAAGGATGACGCTGATCACAATCAGAGTTAAACCACTATCGAGTGATGCTTTGAATTTTCGGTCAATCAACCCACTCAGAAGAATGCCAACTCCTACAAATCCGGGGATCAAAGCCCAAATAAACGACCAGCTTTCCCAATTTCCTGTTGTGTTTTGGTAATACAAAATGCCGCCGATACCGGTTAAGATTGTCGCTGGGATAGCAAGGCCGCCGATGCCGCCTAATACAGCCCACAGCAAGAATAGTGCACCTAAGCCGATGATGATGAATGGCCAATCCCAAAAGGCAAATATATCAGGATAAAATTCCCTGGCCAGGAAAAAAGCGCCCAACAAAACAAGAAAGATCCCCCCAAATATTGATGCCCTACGATTACGATTCATTTCTCTTCTCCTCTGTGATTATAGGTTACAGATGTAGATATTATATTATTTTTCGCCCCGGTTATTAATGTCACCAAGGCCATTGATATCCTGGGTGACGCTGGGGGTGCCATAATAGTTCAAGGTTCCGCCACCATCAATGTTGATCTCTAATGAATCTGTTGCCCACACGGTCCCATTGCCGATGCCGTTAATTTCAATGCTGGTGGAAACGGTTTCGAGGTCTCCAGCCTGGTAATTTCCTGCACCATCAATAATAACATCTTGGGATGAAACCTGTCCACCGACGGAAATCGTGCCGGTACCGGCTATGTGGACTGAAAAGCTGTCAGCCTTTAACGCATCGATATTGACCTGACCTGCGCCATTGATCTCTACATCTAGGGATGAGGTTTCAAGTGAGCTCAACTCCAGGTCGCCAGCGCCGTTGAATGTGATTCCTGTCAGATCTGTCACCGTAAGAGTGTATGTGATGCCATTTGTTGGAATGACAGTTGTGGTCCAGGGCTTATCCTGGTAACCCAGGACGAGGGTATTTCCCTGAACTTCTGAAGTGAGTTCATCAATGATGTTATCTTCCGCCTCGATTTCGAGGAATTCATCAATTCCCTGTGTAATGAAAAGGCGTCCGGTGCCATCCAGCCTGATTTTGCTAAAGCTGCTAACCTCGCGAGTTTCGCTGATGAGATTTCCTGAACCCCGAATGACCTTGATAAATGGCAGTTGACAAGCAGTCAGGGAAACGCTGGTCAGGATCAAGGCTAATATTGAAAATATCTTTTTTGGTTTTCATTTTGTAACTTTCCTTTCGAATGTTCTACTTTCAATATAATATACGAAAGACTGATTAACTAGTTGCAAGAATCTTACCTTTCTTGATGAAAGCTATCAATATTGTTCGCATCCTTATCCCTGGTTGATTGAGAAATACCAAATGATCTTCCAAGCATGGATATTTTACTAATCTCTCTAATTTTGACGTAATTCTGCGACATTTGCTTTCTTGAATAGGTACAAATAAGTGAAATTCCAGATAGAATTAATCCAGTGAGGTGCATAATGAAAACCCAAAAAGTAGTAACCCCAAAACTTATCCTGATGATGGTTTTATTCGCCAGTCTGTTGGCATTTACAGGTAGCGGTTGCTCAGGTGGCAATGGAAACATCGAGGGGAGCGGTGGCGAACCAGGAGAAAGTGGACACGCTGGAGGCAGTGAAGGATCCGACGAAACTGGACATGGTGGTGGTGAGGCTGCAGAAACCGGCCATAATGAAGCAGGTGGTGAGGATGGAACAGCAGGCGGTTCGGAAGAGTCTGGTAATACCCTTGCCCTGGATGAGATCTATGACTTTATCCGCTACGGTGCACGTTTGTTGATGCAGTACGATAGGGCTAGCAACTCCTTTGTCGGGACTGTGGAGAACACTACCACAGGCACATTGACCAATGTGCGGGTGGAGGTCCACCTCTCAAACGGTATTGAGCTTGGTCCCACTACACCTGTTGATCTTGCCCCTGGACAGATCATAGAAGTGGTGCTCCCGGCCGCCAGTCAGGGGTTTACCGGCTGGAGCCCGCATGCAGAGGTTGGTTCTGGCGAAGGCAGCAAAGATGACAGTGAGGACTCAGACGCTGGTGGGTTCATATTGATCCGGATGAATATCTAATAACTTGACAGACACAGCTATCGAATGCAGCAAAGATGCTGGTCATTACCGGTGTAACAGCCCCAACTTGTTATATAATATATTCACACACTTCAATGATAAATTTATATTTTAATAAAAAGTGAGGAAGATGATGGACACGAATGTTTATGACCCAGGTCCTGAACCTGAGGAAAAAAAGAAAAGATCCTCAGGGTGGTTGATTGGCTGCGGCGCAGGGGCACTCGTGACACTTTGCGTGGTTGTTTTCGTATTAGTGGGGGGATTCGCTGGTATATTAGCATTGTTCGGCGGCGATCCAGCGGGGCTAGAGGTGGTGGTCACGACACCTTCTTCACAGGTGCAAGTAGGCGAGTTCTTTGAGGTCTCAATTGAACTCTCAAATGCAGGGACGAAGAATATAAATGTATCCGAGATTCGGCTGCCCAACAATTTATTGGAGAATGCGCAGATCACTGGGATCAACCCATCGGGGACGCTAGGGATGGATAATGATGATCAAACGGCTTATGAGTTTGATTTGTTGATTGCTCCGACTGGAAAGGAAATAGTTGTTTTCAGTTTCGAAGCAATTCAGCCAGCTGATATCAGCGGCAGCATTGAGGTTTCAGTTGGGACGAAGATGGCCTCCCGTGAGATGCGTGTGGTTATTTCATCAGAACCTGTTGTAATTGAGACTGAAGAAACAGAAGAAACAGAAGAACCTGTCCTTGGTGAAGTTATTCCCTATCATTCTGTTGTGCAGATCATTGCCATGGTTGATATAGACGGTGAACTCGTTCAGGGTTGGTGGGGCTCTGGAACGGTTGTCTCGGAGGATGGTCTGATCCTGACCAATGCGCACGTGGTCCTCTCAGACCGTTATTATGATGTAGAGGATTTGATGGTGGCAATCACGGTAGCCCAAGACATGCCACCAGAGACGATGTTCTATGCGGATATTCTCCAGGTGGATGCTAATTTGGACCTGGCAGTGATTAAGGTTCGTTCAGATCTCAATGGGGGGCCACCAAATTTTGAGGCATTGCAGATTGATCCCGTACCATTAGGAAGTTCTGATGCATTGGGACTGGGTGATGAGCTTATCATAATTGGCTATCCCAGTATTGGTGGCGAGACGATCACACTCACTCGCGGAGAGGTAAGTGGTTTTACCGCAGAGGAACCGTACGGCAATCGGGCTTTCATCAAAACCTCCGCCAGCATTTCAGGAGGTAACAGCGGAGGCCTGGCTGCAACTCCACAAGGTGAGATCATTGGTGTGCCCACGCAGCTCGGATCAGGTGATGAGGAGGTCGAATATGTGGACTGCCGCCGCCTAGCAGATACCAATCGTGATGGAACGATTGATGAAAACGACAGTTGTGTTCCCACGGGTGGTTTTATTAATGCAATTCGACCGATTACGCTTGCCCAACCGTTAATCGATGCTGCAATGGCTGGCCAGGTAGATATCGAGGAGGAGGTAGGGGGCGATGAGGAAGAAGAGTTCGATCCATCAGGAAGTGTTATTTTTAGTGATGATTTCTCAAATAATGCTAATGATTGGGCGGTGGGTTCTTCTGAAAACGGAGGGATTGACATTGTGAATGGTCAATTAACTATTGACGTTTATGTTGATGGTTACTACTTTTGGACATATCTCTCTGGCACATACGACCGGAAGGATTTGGTGACGCATACACAGGTTTTGAATCCTGTTGGTGATGGGGATTATGGATTTGTTTGCGGCGTATTGGATGATGACAACTTCACTGCACTTGAAATTTCAGAGGATGGCTACTACATTATTTGGAAATACGAGAATGGTGAATATATCTCATTGGTCGATTGGTCGTACTCAGAAATGGTCGCAGCTGGTGGGGCTTTTAAGATGGCTGCGTATTGCGGTCCCGATAGGTTAGCGCTGGCAGTGAATGACGTGCTCTTAGCTGATACCTATGATCCAAATTATGTAGCTGGGTCTGTGGGTCTTATTACAGGGACCTATGAAAACCCTAACTTAAGTGTGGGTTTTGATGATTTCTTTATCCTTGAACCATAAGCGATAAGGAACAAGCAAAAAATCCCCCGTGAGTAAATCAACCGGGGGATTTTATCTTTACCATGCAAATAATATTTTTGAATGTGACCCATGAAAGCCAATTCTATATGCATTATGTGTTATGAGGTTGACACCACAAATTTAAAAAAAAGATCACTGAATATTTTATTTGGCTGAGTTTCACACTTTGCAGAAGGCAAAGGCTGAAAAACCGCAATGCTTAAAACTGGCGCTTTATGATCAGTTCAGCCAGTTCGTTGAGGGTATCAAAAGTCCTTCCATCTAATTCTGTATTATCAAGAACAACATTGAATTTGTCTTCAATAAAAAGGGCGAAATCGACCAGGCTGAAGGAATCAATCAACCCACTGGAGATCAGGGGTTCATCAGGGTCAATTTGGCGATCAGGTTGCTGGATGATTTCTTCCTGGAGGTACTGCGCTGTTTTCTTGATGATTTCATTGTTCATGCTCGTTTAAACTCCTGTTGGTGCTTTTTATCGACGTATTATTGTACCCTCAAGGGCAGATCATTTGTTCGAGTGTGGGTTTTAATGTCTGGTAGAAAAGCTGCGACCCATCGGGAGTCAGATGGAGGGCGGAATTTGTGAATGCATCACTGGGGACGCTGTCCCAAAGGTCAATATAAGCCCATGGAGCATCTTCCGCATACTCGCTCATTATCAGACGGTATTGATCATAAGCCCATCGCGGATAGAAAAAATTATAGCGAACGTCGCTGTTCTTTCCCTTACTGATCAGAATCGGCTCGTTAATCACAAGCACAGGTATATCTCCCGCTAACGCCACACCGGCATCAAGAATTTCCCAGGCCATCTGATCCAGCGGCAAATTTGGCGGTGACCAATTTTTAAAGTTGTCATCACCTGCTTCAAAATCTCGCTGTGCTGGTGTAAAGTCATCGGGATAGGTTTGATCAACTCCAGTGGCTGCCCATAAGATCCCATACATTTGAAGCTGGATCGCATCCAGGATAGCCCGTCTACGACCAATCAAAGTTCTGTTCCAAAATGTGCTTTCGACGAAAGATTCACTTTGTCCATCAAGTGCCAGATCGAATCGTTCGATCAGAGGGTATGCCCGTTCTGGGTTATTGGCGACCAATGGCGTTTCGATTTGGGCTTTTCTGGGGAAGGATTCCAGGGATACTGGCCAAAGAATCAGGTTAGGGTCATAAGTGAGTGCTATATCCAGGATCATCAAGTCTTTGGTGAGCGACATGGTTGGATAGGCCAGATTGTATGCGCGAACGGTCCTGCCATCGGTTGTCTTCAGGTTGTCCTGGTTGATTAAGCCGCTCAGTGTGTCTTCTGGTGGGAGGAGGGTTCCCCAGGTGGCACTGTCTCCGATCATGATGATCCTGAATTCTTCAGGGGGTTTGGGTCCTCGATTGATTTCATGACTGGCAAACATTGCTTCTAGATCGTAAAAGCTCAGGTTATAGGCTTCTGTGGGATTCTCACCAAAGGGTAATCGGGCTCTCCCTGGGAAAACCAGGTTGTAGAGAGATATCTGGCCAAGATTCTTTCCAGAAGGGATCAGGCATAGGGAAAAGTTGAGGATTAAGAACAGCAAGCCCCCCTTGATCAGCACATTCCTGATAAAGTTTGCAGTTTTATGTTTGTCGGATTGTTGTTCTGCGGTCATTGGTTGTTGTTTTTCTGGTTTCGTTGGGAGGTGTACTCGTTTCATGAGCCCAGTCCAAATAATCTTGCGAAGGTTATCAGAGCAGACCCAGTCGTGGGAAGAGCGAACCAAACCCATCCAAGGCTCACGAATAGAAATGTCAGGCACATGCCACTCACTTTGAATATCAGTGTCATAAAGGGTTTTCCTGCTGTGATCTTACTCACTTTGGGGCCTACAATCGCGCTCCATCGATTATGAATGAACAGTCCCAATCCATGCCAGGTACCCCAGAATACAAAGTTTAATGTAATACCATGCCACAAACCGATGATGAGCATGGTGCTCATCTGTGTGATCAATATGATCAGTGGAGCGGGGAGTTTCCCCTGACGGCGCAGATGGCGGGTGATGGGAAAGAAGAAGTAACTTCGGATCCACTGTGTCAGGGTCATGTGCCAATTATTCCAGAACAGGGTCAGGTTGGGTTTGAGATATGGCTGGTTGAAATTTTCTGGGATGCGAAATCCCAGCAAAATACCAGATCCAACGGCAATATCAGTGTATCCTGCGAAATCGAGGAATATCTGGAATGCGTAAGCGATCAACATCAGCCACAGCCAACCAGCAGATTGAACCTGGGTGACATTTGTGCCTGAGATGGCGATCAAACCGAGGGCGTCAGCAAGGATGAATTTACGGAAAAGCCCGACAGCCAGGCGTTCCCCACTTTGAAGCATTTTACCAGGCGATAGGGGTTCGGGATTAAGGAGGTCCTTACGAAATCGCTGGAGTCGATCTATTGGGCCAGCGATGACGGTTGGATAGAAGATGGTGTAGACCAGGAGTTCTCCAAGACCGATTTCATTTAAGCGCCCTTTCATGCGATCGATCAATGTATGGATTAGCCGAAAAGACACATATGAAAATCCCAACCAGCCGAGATCGGTCGATTTTGCGAGAGATGGATCCTGTGACATGATCCTTCGCAGAACAATACTACCTTGAAGAGAGAGGAATGGTGTTTTGAGAATGATAAAAACCAGCAGCAGCACCAGGATACCCATCCAGATCAACCCTGGTGAGGGTTTGGAAAACAGTGTTAGCACGAAGGTCGAGAGGATGATAAGTAACAAGGCGCTGATGACCAGATAGAATTGTGGCGGACGGGTCGGAGTGATAATGCCTTCTAAACTGACAAAGCGGGTTAACCCTATCAATAATAGTGTTCCGAGGGATAACCCTGCGCCAAGCCAGTTAACTGGATCAAGTAATTGTTCTTTTAGTGATGTTAACCCCCAGCTCAAAAAAATTAAACCCACCGTCGCAGTTGGAAGCCAGAAATCCATGTTGCGAATTGGGAGGGCAGGCTGCAGCCAGTAGATCGCCAAAATTGACACCACCAGAAGTGCCCACTGGCGGCGTTTTCCTGGAAAAACGATTCGGATCAGCAATGCAGATGCGATCAGAATGAGGATATTTTGTAAAGACATTTAGAACCCCTGATAGATCCAGAGCGGCGTCCTTTCAGCCGAAAAGATCACGAGCAAGGTTATCAGGACGCAAAACAGAAGGGCATAGAGGTTCTCAATGGTAAAAAAGTGTTCCTTCAGCCAGCGCATATTCTATGTAATCCTATTCGTAGCCGCACATTCGCCATTCACCACCCTCCTGGATGACGCGATAGTATTGTCCACTCAAAGGGAATTCACGCGCTTCACCATCATATGTTGCTGAGATAGCGCCCTCACAGGTCACTTTTGCTGCTGTACCTTCATCTTCAGTTGTCTCACAAGCGACATCAACCAAAGAAGCATCAACATTGCTGAAGCTGTCCAAAGTCAATAATGCCGTCGCCTCCCATTCTGAACAGGAGAGATTAACCAGGCGTTCCTGGTCCTTTTCGACCAAAGCCTGGTAATAAAGTTCCACGGTTTGTGCTGGTGTATCGCTGGAAACTGCACACGCAGTAAGGATCAGGATTAAGAGGTATAAGCCTATCAGATAATAACCGGCTGTTTTAATTTTCATTTTCTTTCTTCTTTCATGTCCTACTAAAGGGGAGGTCAGTCTCCGGAAAAAATGCCATAGAAATCTTCCAGTGTGTAGTTCCCATAGATTTCAATCCGATCCAAATAGAATAAAGTGTTCCAGGTATGGGTTTTTGCTTTACCCAACCCCATCCCAGCCCTGTAGTTGTAATCACTCACTTTCTGTGCTGTGAAGCGATCAATTGTGCCATATGGATACGCAAAGGTTAGGATTGACGTTGAAAGGGCAGCTTCAAGGTCTGATTTAGATTGCCCGATCTCTTTGGCAGCAATGCTGTGGTCCTTGGTCAAATCGGCGTGGGTATAGCTGTGGCTTCCGATCTCCCAACCCGCCGCAATCATTTCTTTTAACTCCGCCACATTCAAAAATTCAGGCACATCGTTGATGCGGTTGGCCACAATGTAAAAAACGCCAGGATAGCCAAATTCCTGCATGATCGGAAAGGCGTGCATGTAAACACTTTCATGGCCATCATCAAATGTGATCACAATGGGTTTTTCGGGCAGTTCACTCCCATCAAGAAGTGCTTCTAAGAAATGGGAGATTGTGATGACGGTGAAGCCCATATCCTGTAAAGCAGCCATTTGTGCACGAAAATCCGGTATGGAGACCTGATAGCGGTTCGTAGAGACCTCATTCTCGACTTGATGGTAGAGCAGGATTGGGGCGTCAATTTTGCCAGCTTCATGAAAGACCCATGTGGGTGTTGGAGTTTGGGTGGGTGTGGCTGTGGGAGGCGGTTGGGTTGGTGTTGAGGTTGCCGTGGGGGGCAGTGTCTGCGTGGGCGTTTCTTCGACGATATCCAATGAGACCTTTGGCTGTGTGGGATCAAGGCTCTCATTTGAATTGGGGGAGACGTTTGTTGGATTTTGTAAGGATGAACAACTTGAGAGGATCAAACAAACCACGACGCATATTGCGATAAGCTGCCATGTTGGAAATCTGCGCATAAAAACCTTTCAAACCACCTTGTATCATGCAATCGAAATTTCTAAAAATGATATTCAGTGGTGGGATGTTTTCCCATCGTTTTCTGGGGCATATTATAGCATGTAAAGGTTGTTAGGGTAATTCAATGCTTTTGGTGAACATGGTAAAAACGTCATCGTTTAAATATTAGGTATGGTGGTCATATATTGATCCTAACCTTTGGATGGCTTGTTCTTACCAGGGGATAAACATAGAATATCATCACAATTTTTAATAAAGAAAAGGCGCTCCGATTGTGAGGGCTTTTGTTGTGAATATTTGTATGGCCATTGGGTGAATTATCCCCGCCGGCGTCCTGAACCACCAGCAAGGGAAACAAAATACAGCAGCTGCAGGACGGAAGAAGCGATCGCTGCAACATAGGTAAGGGCAGCGGCGTTCAATACTTGTTTGACCCCTTTTCGTTCCGCTTCCGAGGTGATCATTCCGGATGTTTTCAGCAATTGACGTGCACGCTTGGATGCGTTCAATTCCACCGGCAGGGTTGCAACTGCAAAGGCAGCGCCTGCGGAAAAGGAAATGACACCCAACCAGGCCAGATTGCTGATTGATAGTACCAAACCCAACATGAGGAAGATCCAACCCAATGAGGTCCCGATATTCACTGCAGGAACCATGGCAGACCTGACACGCATCAGGAAATAGTTATCCTTGTCTTGTTGTGCGTGACCCATTTCATGTGCGGCGATGGCCATAGATGCGACGCTGGATCCCTGCGCAATCTCGCGGGATAAACTGAGTGTATTGCTGCGTGGATCATAATGATCAGTCAATCGTCCTGGTGTACCCTTCATCTGCATATCATACATGCCGATTTTTTCAGCGAGTCTCTGTGCAACCTGGGCGCCAGTCAAACCTGATTGATTGTCTATCTTGCTCCAGCGTTTATAACTTGAATTGACATAAAGCTGGATGATCAAGCTTAGCAAAAAGGCTGGGATCATATAGATCAAATAGTTGATATTGAAAACAGGTAAGAACATCATTCACCTTCTTTTATTTTGTTATTCGTTTACCGATTTTAGAATTTTAATGGCTTTATCAAGCTGAGGATCATTGCCTTCTATGTAATCCTCTTCTGTCATTTCAACGATATATTCAGGCTCTAACCCTTCGCCGCTGATCTGCCGTTTTTCGGGTGTCAACCAGCGTGCAATGGTCACGCGCACACCGCCTGCTTCATCTTCCAACTCAATCCAGCTCTGAACCGACCCCTTTCCATAGGTCGTCACACCAACCAGGGGAGCTCGACCGTAGTCCTGGATGGCACCTGCTGTGATCTCAGAAGCAGAAGCGGTACCACCATTGACCAGCACCACCATGGGGATTTCTGTGGCCAGACCACCTGGAATGGCTTCATATGCAAGCATTTCACCATCGCCATACTCTTCATACATTACAACGCCTTCACCTATGAACTCAGAGACAACCTGGATTGCAGTGTTTAGATACCCGCCGCCGTTATCCCGCAGATCGAAAATCAAGCCGTCTGGCTTATCTATTCGCATATCACGCAGTGCCTGTTGCAATTGATCGGTGGTATTCTCGCCATAGTTATACAAACCGATATAAGCGATGTTGTCATCCAGTATTTCATAATCGACGGTTGGGACAACAATGTTATCCCTGGTAATGGTGACATCAAATATTTCTTCATCTCGCTGGATGGTCAGGGTGATATCTGTTCCTGCGGGACCCAGGATGCGTTTTAAAACGAGATCCCCCGGGATATCCGTCATATCTTCGCCGTCAACAGCGATCACCTTGTCTTTCGGCTGCAGCCCAGCTTGATCAGCTGGTGAATTACGCATTGGGCTGATGATCTCAACATAATTACCGGTAATGTCCACCCATGCACCGATTCCTTGATACTCACCTTCCAGGGATTCGTTAGCCTGCTTGAATTCATCTGGTGTCATGTAGGAGGTATGTTTGTCCCCCAGGCTGCTCAGCATTCCTTCAATTGCGCCGCGCATTAAATTCAGGTCGTCAACAGGTTGGTCTACATATTCCTCGTGGACAATCTGCCATGTTTCCCAGAAGGGGGCAAATAATTCTTGGTATTCCTCCGGTGCATCACCAGAGGGATCCAGGTAAGGACATTCTGGACATTCCGACTCTGTGGTTACTAGCTCAGGACAAGGGGGACAGTCTTGATTATCCAACAATGCCGTGTTCTCGCCAAACAAGCGAGGGATAAAATAACCGACACCTGTACCGGCCAGGAAGACCGCTGCCAAAATGATTATGCTGATCCCAATTATTAAACAGGTTCGGATGCCTTTATTTTCCATGCTTACTCCCATTTATTTTATTTTCTGATATCAATAAATTTATTTTTATCACACTTGGTTGAATCATACCCAAGATAATCTAATGTTTCAAAATTTTATGAAGGTTACCACAAATTTATTAACAATTGATAAATTCCTGTGATGAATTTTGGCTTGAGCAACTTTTTCGATTGGTGTTGAAAATGGGGGAACTACTTTGCCTATCACTTGTAAGGTTATGATCATCTAATTAATAATGTTTCAATTAACAGGATGGTCATGGCATTTGTGCCGGTTACCAGGCAGCGCTCATCCACATCGAAATCAGGTGTATGCAGCATGGCATATTTTCGCCGGGTAGTATCCGCACCGCCCAGCCAGTACATAGCGCCTGGTATTGTTTCTGTGTAATATGCAAAGTCCTCACAGTTGAAGGGGAAAGCCGCTTTGAGCTGGACCGTGTTATGTGCCCCAATCGCTTCGGTTAGGGCAGGCAATGTAGATCTGACAAGTTGTGGGTGATTAACCATGTCTGGCATGCTCCCACATAGCGTAAGTCGATAGTCACACCTGGCAGAACGACAAAGCGAGTTGAGTTTAGCCTTGATACGGTCCAGGGCTTGTTGGCGCAATTCCTGGCTGGCAGCTTTGACCCCGACCCCGAACTGCCTAAACCAGGCGGATGGTTCTTCCTCATCAGTGGAAGCATCATATACTGTGAAATGCTGAAGCTGGGGGGGACCTTCCCGCATTTTTCCCCAGAAGGTTTCCATTTCCTCCCATGTATTGGGCAGATGCCATTCATTTAGGCTTAGAATCGCCTGGCAATACTGCTCAGTGACGGTGTCCAGTTGATCGTAAGAGAGATTCGCCCCCTTTTGGGGCAAAACGGTGCCAAGATAGTGATCGAATCCTGCCAGGAAAAGGCCATCACTCCAAGCGATTTGCCCGGCAGGGATGGGTGCAACATGACATCCAAAAATGGCTTTTGGGGTGGGATTTTTCAATGCGCCTGCATGGATCATGCTCAGCGCGCCAGTGATCTCTTCTTCCTCTGGCTGGAAGATGATGCGCACGTTTCCTGGCAGCATCTCCTCCAGGCGTTTCAGCACCGTTGCGGTTCCAACCCCGATGGTGCTGTGAACATCATGACCACAAGCATGACTCACCCCCGGTACTTTTGACCGGTAAGGCACTTCATTGATCTCATGGATTGGCAGAGCGTCCATGTCCACCCGCAGGGCGACTGTGGGTTTGGAGGCATCCGTAACCAGGTCAGCGATCAGGCCATTCCCAGCAAAAGCAGTGCGGACACGGAAATTAAGTTTTTCCATTTCTTCTGCGAGAAGATCAGCCGTCCAGGACTCCTGCCCTGAAAGTTCCGGGTGTTGGTGCAGTTTACGGCGAAGCCTTTGCAGGTTGGGAAATAGCTCTTCCGTGAGCTGATGAACTTTCTGAAGAATGATCGGATTGAGATTCATATGCGTGTTGATCCGACTTCGGAAGGGAGCTTCCGTAGTTAGCTATGCTTTGGGAGAGATGTTCTGCTTTAATAAGTATCTGGAACGAAGGTCTGATCATCAAAAGGCGGGCGAACGTATCCCTCATTTTCCTGACGTGGAGGAAGCTCCACTTTTTCAGGTGTTAAATCTTGATAAGGGATCATGCTGAGCAGGTGCGAAATGCAGTTCAGACGGGCATTCTTCTTGACGTCTGCATTGACCATATACCAGGGTGCTTGTTTGATGTCCGTATATTTCAACATTTCATCTTTTGCCTTGGAATATTCCACCCAACGGCTGCGGGCTTCAACGTCCATCGGGCTGAGTTTCCAGCGTTTGGTGCGGTCATCCAGCCTTGCCATGAAACGCTTTTCTTGTTCTTCGTCGCTGACTGAAAACCAGTATTTGATCAGGATGATGCCCGATCGAATGAGCATGCGTTCAAACTCGGGACAGGATCGCATGAATTCCTTGTATTCATCTTCGGTGCAGAAGCCCATCACTCGCTCCACACCCGCGCGATTATACCAGCTGCGGTCAAAGAGCACAATTTCACCTGCAGCAGGTAGGTGAGGCACATAGCGCTGGAAGTACCATTGGGTTTTCTCACGCTCCGTGGGAACGCCTAAAGCGACCACTCGGGCACTGCGGGGATTCAGACACTGCATGATGCGTTTAATCACACCACCCTTGCCAGCGGCATCCCGCCCCTCAAAGATCACCACGACTTTGAGTTTATTATATTTCACCCACTCCTGGAGTTTGACCAGTTCCACCTGCAGGCGGCGAAGTTCCTTCTCGTAGACTTTGTTGGTGAGTTTTTTCTTATCAGCAGGCGGCTCATTTCCTGGTTCTGCAGATTTTTCTTCCATGCTTTTCCCTTCGATGGATGCGGTTTCGATATTTATCCTCTGTTTGTTCTTCTTCTTTTCTTCTTTTTTCTTTTTCTTCTTCTTGTTTTTCTTTTGTTTCTTCTGTTTTTTCTTGCCTTTTTTATCTGATTTCTTCTTACCCATGATCAGCCCCCAGAATATCAATGAGATGAAAATATTGAGATTTTAACTATTGTACATTAAAAATCTGGAGAGGTGAATGGCGAACAGGAAATAAGGGATCAGGAATAAGGTCTTAAGGAGATCGGGTATCAGGGATAGGGTGATCAGGAATTAGGGACTCATATTTAGGTGAATGTGCTTTGGAAAAGTTCATTTGGTTGGAAAAAGTGGTCGAATTGTTGGATGGTTGAGAATTACATATTGAACAATGAATTCAATCGCAGGATGCTCTCGATATGGGGGCTGCCGTCATGCCAGCGGTCACCAACAGAGACGGTTGCTATTCCCAGGGCGGAAGCGGTCGCCAGGTTCCCAGGCGAGTCATCGAAGAGGAGACAGTTGATTGGATCCTCATTAATCAAGTTAAGTGCCTTTTTGAAGGCTGCAATCTCAGGTTTGCAGTGTGGGGCAATGGCGTAGATATCGATGATACTCTCAAAGAGATGGGTAACACCCAGAAGGCCAAGCACATGGTTAGCATGGTTGGCGTTGGCGTTGGTGAAAACCACTTTTCGCTGGGGCAGGCTTTGCAGCAGGGAAACCAAGGGTGGATTGGGCTGCAGCACCTCTTCAAGGGGAACATCATGGACGTAATCCAGGAAGGAATCCATGTCCACGGTGTATTCTGTTTGCAAACCACGCAGTGTAGTGCCGTACTGCTGCCAGAGCCGATGGCGCAGCTGAGGGACATCTTCGGGTGGGAAGTGGAGTTCCTCGATCATGAAGTGGTTAATGCGCTTCCGGATCATGTCCCAGGCACCGTTGTTTTGGGGGTAAAGGGTATCGTCAAGGTCGAAAAGGAGGCAGTGGATGTGTTGTAAGTTCATTTGACCAATTTTACTTCTTCTCTTTGTTATGTGCTGGCATGGAATCACCCTTCAACAACCGAATGAGCAGCCAACCTGCCGGTATGAACAGGACAACCATGATCCAGTAAGCCACCAGATGCGCCGCCCAGGCACCGCTGGGGAAAGTGCCAACTGCGAAGACAATCGCGCCGGTAAAGGCGATGGTCAGGGAGAGGATGCCCATTCTGCGGATCATTTTGCCCTTAAACAGGCTTTGGTAGGCAAAGATGAGTGCCAGGATGATGGCGACCACATCCATACCCCCCAACCCGAACATGAAGGGCAGCGTCTGCGCCTCCCAGCCCCCAGGCGGGGGCAGGATGGGGAAAGGAGCGTCCTGTCCAGAGAGCATGAGGATTCCTGCCCGAGCCAGGATAAACAGGTGCAAGCTTTGGAGCAGGGCATAATACCAAATCAAAACGCTAATTCTATGATGCTTCTTCATTTTATGACTCCAATTCATTCTGTGCCCTACATGTGATTGATTATAGCCTGTAAAGGTCTGTATATTGGATATATTCATTCAGAGCTATTGTTGTGTTTGATAAGACAAAAGAAATGGAAAGGAATTCCCTATCCCTCATGGTATTTTTGTGGCCCCCCTAATTTTTTATTGTTATTGTCTCCTATTGGATTTTTGCATTGCCAGGCTAACCCAGTCCCCGTCGCTGAGCTGTTCAACCAGGGAGAAGCCAGATACCCGCGCCGAGTGAAGCACTTCGTCCAACTGATCCTTTAGGATGCCGGAAAGAAGGAGCATACCGCCTTCGCGCACCAGGTTGACTAACCCATGATCAAAAAGGTGGATGATGACTTTCGCAAGAATATTGACCATCACCAGGGGGGCATCCGTCACTGCGAATTGACCGGATAGGATTTCTTTTACTGACCCGATGCCGGTCTCCAATGCCCCGGTGGTGAGATGGTTGATCGCCGCGTTTTCCAGTGTTGCCCTGACAGCCCGGCTATTTGTATCAACCGCTACGGCATGGGCTGCGCCTAATTTCAAAGCAGCGATCGAAAGGATTCCTGAGCCGCAGCCGACATCAATGATTTTTTCTCCCTTTTTGATATGTCGTTCCAATAACCGGAGGCATAGCTGGGTGGAGGGGTGTGTACCCGTGCCGAAAGCCATGGCTGGGTTGATATGAATGACGATGCGCTTCTCTCCTTCATCAGGTGTATTCCATGCAGGGAGGATGAGAATCTTTTGCCCAACCGGAATGGGCAAATAGTGCTGCTTCCAGGCTTTCATCCAATTTTGATCCTGGATGGGTTTGTAGTGAGGTTTTGGAACAGGTGTGATCAGTCCTAAGTGCCCGAGTGCTGCGTCCAAATTATCTCGCTTATCTTCCAGGTTCTCGTCAAATGGCAGATACCCAAACACATTCAATACACCAGTGGGTTCATTCTCCTGGGTTTGTGGATTAAACCGGGTGACGTTTTCCATCACAACCCCATATGAAACAAAACGCCCCAGCACTTCTGCCAGGGCTTCCGCAAGTTCACCATCACATTGCAGCTTGACCTCAATCCAGTGGACTGTGTTTTCTCTCTCAGCCACCAAAAACTTCCCTCAACTTATCGAAAAAACTTTGTTCCTGGATCTTGATATCGGGGTCCATGGTTTCAGCCAGCTGTTCAAACAAATCACGTTGATCCTCTGTCAGTCGGGTGGGGATCTGGATTGAAACCGTTACCAGCTCATCCCCTGTGCCTGAACCACGTAAGTGGGGGATACCCCGATCCCGTAAACGGAACACTCTGCCAGGTTGGGTGCCGGGTGGAATACGTAAGTCAACATCGCCATTCAATGTGGGGATATGGATCAGATCGCCAAGGACTGCCTGCGAAATATTGATTTCCAGGTCAAGCAGGATGTCATCATTCTTTCTGCGGAAGAAGTTGTGTTTTTCAACATCAATTTCCAGGTAGAAATTACCGTTTGGACCGCCGTTAATGCCGGGCTGCCCTTCTCCTGCCAGGCGGATTTGAATGCCGCTGGACACACCTGCTGGGATGGAAACCTTTTTGCTGACGGTTTTACGCTCAAGTCCACGACCGTTGCAGGTGGGACAGGGGGTCTCGATCACCTCGCCACGCCCGTTACAGCGCGGACAGGTGACGACCTGGACCATCGAACCGAGCAATGTCTGGTGTACCTGGCGAACTTCTCCCTGACCCTTGCAATTTGGGCAGGTTTTGGGTGTGCTGCCGGGCTTTGCCCCTGAGCCGTTGCAGGTATGGCATTTTTCATCTCGTGTGATTTGAACTTCCTTTTCAACGCCAAAGGCAGCTTCTTCAAAGCTCAGCTTGATGCGGCTGGAGAGGTCTGCCCCCCGCTGCGGTGCATTGCGTACACGCCTACCGCCCATGCCACCAAAGCCGCCGAAGCCAAAGATGCCCTCCAGGATGTCGGATAAGTCAATATTGGTGAAGTCTGGCATACCCTGGGTGTTGACGCCAGCATGACCAAAGAGATCGTAAGTAGTGCGCTTTTCTTTGTCAGAAAGGACCGCATAGGCCTCGTTTATCTCTTTGAATTTCTCTTCAGCTTTCAGGTCATCACTTACATCAGGATGGTATTTGCGCGCCAAATTTCGAAATGCTGATTTGAGATCATCTTCACTGGCACTTCGAGGAACGCCTAGGACTTCGTAATAATCACGTTTTGCCATACACTACTTTTATCGTTAATGGTGGGATCACGATGTGAATACCCGTTTGATTTTCATTCCGAATGAGTTTACTCATGATTGAAGAGGGAGTCAAATCGTGACCGTTTTTGATTTAGGAACAGGTGACCGGTTTAATTCCGGTCACCCGGTTGTATCTTTTTTATGTGCGCTGGTTTCAGACCTGCTTGAATTCGCCGTCAACGACATCTTCGTCATCACTGCCAGCGTCGTCTTCTGAGGGGACTTTCCCTCCTTCATCAGCGCCGGGTTGCTGACCTTCTGCTTGCTGCTGGTAGGCTGCACCCCCAAGCTGCTGCAGGACTTCTGCCAGTTCATCGGTCGCCTTTTTGATGGTTTCAACATCTTCGCTGTCTTTGAGGTCGCGCACCTTACTGGCAGCGTCTTCCACATTTTGTTTTAAATCTTCTGGAACCTTATCACCCAGGTCTTTGATGGTCTTTTCGGCGGAATAGACCATATTGTCAGCGTGGTTTTGAGTTTCGATCAGTTCACGGCGCTTACGATCTTCCTCGGCATGCTGTTCAGCTTCCTGGCGCATACGTTCAACTTCTTCTTCACTCAGGCCGGAAGAGGCTGTGATGGTGATGTTTTGGGTGCGCCCAGTGGCTTTGTCCTTTGCTGTGACTTCCAGGATACCGTTGGCGTTGATATCAAAGGTCACTTCGATTTGCGGGATGCCGCGCGGGGCAGGGGGGATACCGTCGAGGATGAATTTACCCAGGGATTTGTTGTCCACGGCCAACGAGCGTTCACCCTGCAGAACGTGGATCTCCACCTGGGTTTGGCTGTCGCTGGCTGTTGAGAAGACCTGGCTTTCGCGGGTGGGGATGGTTGTGTTGCGTTTGATCAACGTGGTCGCCACACCGCCCAGGGTCTCCACGGATAAGGATAAGGGGGTCACATCCAGTAAAAGGATGTCTTTGACCTCACCGCCGAGGACGCCGGCTTGAATGGCTGCGCCAACCGCCACCACTTCATCCGGATTCACACCTTTGTGTGGATCTTTTCCGAAGAGTTTTTTAACTTCCGATTGGATCCTGGGCATGCGGGTCATGCCGCCTACCAGCACAATTTGGTCGATGTCTTTCTTCGTGAGATTGGCATCATCCAGGGCGTGCTTCACAGGCGTGAGGCTGCGCTCAATCAGGTCTTCAGTTAACTGCTCAAGCTTTGAACGGGTAAGCGTCATCACCAGGTGTTTTGGCCCGGAGGCATCAGCGGTTATGTAGGGCAGGTTGATCTCTGCTTGCATCGTGGAGGACAGTTCAATCTTTGCTTTTTCAGCGGCTTCTTTTAGCCGTTGAAGGGATTGACGGTCACCGCGTAAATCGATGCCGTTGTCCTTTTTGAACTGGTCAGCGACATAGTCAATAATGCGTTGATCAAAATCGTCGCCACCCAGGAAAGTGTCGCCACTGGTGGAGCGTACCTGGAAAACACCTTCGCCAACATCGAGGATGGAGATATCAAAGGTGCCGCCACCCAGGTCGTAAACAGCGATCACCTCATTCTTTTTCTTATCAAGGCCATAAGCCAGTGAGGATGCAGTTGGTTCGTTGATGATCCTAAGTACTTCAAGTCCTGCGATCTTACCGGCATCCTTGGTGGCATTTCTTTGGGCGTCGTTAAAATAAGCCGGGACAGTGATGACCGCTTGTGTGACTGGGTCACCCAAATAGGCTTCTGCATCACGCTTGATCTTGGAGAGGATCATGGCGGAGACCTCAGGGGGGGAGTACTCCTTGCCTGCCAGGTTGACGCGTAAGTCGCCATTAGGGGCTTTACTGACTTTGTAAGGCACTAACTTCAGAGCTTTCTGTACTTCTGGATCATCAAATTTGCGACCCATGAAGCGTTTGATAGAAAAGATGGTATTCTCTGGATTGGTGATCGCCTGGTTACGAGCCACACGGCCTACCAATCGTTCACCGTTCTTATTTACAGCAACAACTGAAGGGACAAGACGTTCACCCTCAGCTGAAGGGATGACAACAGGTTCACCGCCGCTCATGACTGCACCGACGGAGTTTGTTGTTCCGAGGTCAATACCGATTATTTTTCCCATTTGTTATTCTCCTTTATTTTATTTAGCAACCCGCACCATAGCAGGGCGGATAATTCGGTCTGATATACGATAGCCTGGTTGGACAACTTCAATGATCTGACCATCGCTGAAATCTTCGTGGTCCTCCTGGGTGATCGCTTCGTGGAAATTCGGATCAAAGGTATCACCAGGTTTGATTTCCATCTGTTCAACGCCTTGATTTTTCATTTGATTGATCAATTTTTGGTGGATCAGTTCAATGCCGTTGAACCAGTTTTCAAGCTCTTTTGTGGCTGGTCTATTTTTGAGAGCACGCTCGAGATCATCGGCGGCACCGAGGAAAATTTTGAGAATGCTGGCCATCGCATCCTGATATGAACGCGTTGAATCGCGTAAAATACGTTTCTTATAATTCTCAAAATCAGCCCGGACCCTAAGATACTGGTCGGTTTGATTTTCTACATCCTTACGCAGGGCTTCAATTTCCTTTTCCATAGCATCATACTCATTAAAGGTCAGCCCAACCATCGGTTGACTTTCCTCCGTGCCCTGGTCATCCTCAGGAGGATGTGTGGATTTGACTTCTTCTTTTTCCTTAGGTTGGTCTTTTGTTTTTTCTGGTTTTTCTTTTGTCATAGATTACTCCAAAATATTTAATATAATTTCATACGATTATTGCATGTCATTAAGCTGCCAATGTATCGGAAACCAGGTCTGAGAGTACGTTAGCGACGAAACGCACCGTGGAGATGGTGCGATCATATGGCATCCGGATCGGTCCCAGAACGCCAATGGAACCGGTCATGGAATCGGGGTCCCCATAGCGTGCTAAAACGACAGAACATTGGCGCAATTCTTCCCAGGTGCCCTCACCGCCAATGAGAACCTGGATACCGTCTATATCCTTATTCATTACCGTACTTGCCAGCAGGTTTTCTAACAGGGAACGCTCTTCCAGGATATGCAGTGCCTGACGTGCCTCATCAGATTCGGAAAACTCCGGTTCGGAGAGGACATTGGTCAAGCCATCCAGGTAGATTTCACCTGTAGTGTATTTGTCAATGAGAGTCATCTCAACCAGAAGGATGTTCAGGATATCCTGTCCGATGGGGTCGAGTTGATCACGAACGTGGGAAATTTTATTGATATCACCACGGGCACACAGGTGTGTGAGTTGACTGGCAATTTGTGAGAGTCGTTCCTGTGAGATGGAATTGTCCAATGCGATGAACTGCTGGCGGATCTCACCGCCCATAAAAACTGCTACCATCAATACTTGTCTGCCGTGTGTTGCAATCAGCTCAAGGTGTTTGAAAATAACCTTGTCAGAATGGGGGGCAGTTACCAGAGATGCTGCCTGCGATTGGTTTGCAAGCACGGAAGCTGCCAATTTGAGCCATTGTTCGAGGTCCTGCCGGGATTGGTAGAATTGATGTGTGATGGTGCGGCGGGTGTTGGTGGGTAGGCCGCTTTTTTGCAGCAGGTTGCCGACAAAATACCGGTATCCTTCTTCCGTTGGCACACGTCCTGCTGAGGTGTGCGGCTGGCGCAATAGTTCATATTCTGTCAAGACAGCCATCTCATTGCGAACAGTGGCTGAACTCAAAGCAAGGTTATATTTGTTGACCAATGATTTTGATCCAACGGGCTGGGCTGATTGTAAATGCTCGTGGATGATCAGGGTCAGGATGAGTTTTTGCCGGTCTGTCAATCGCATAGGTGCCTTTGTTTAAATTTTAGCACTCTCAATGTGAGAGTGCTAAAATAACATAAGAATAATGTTACCATGACCCAAAAAGTGCGTCAAGAACAAAACCACCAGAGGGTGTTAATCTTTTATAAGAATTGGGATTTGTGAGTGGTGAAGGGGATGTGGGAAAGCGAAAGCAGGAACATGAAATAAGGAACCAGTATTACGTGAGATGTGGTTATCCCGAGCGGCTGAAAAAACCCAAGTACCTGATCGCCTAATACCTATTTACCTATTCCCTGATACTAAAGGACGCATACCCAACATAGTTATTTATGCCATTATCCCTTCTAAGGTGTTACGATTACCCGATATACCTGCCGGTCGATCCCGCCAAATTTGTATTTATAGGGTTCATCTCCCCGCATGAAGTCAAATTCTTCAATGCCGGTTTCCGTTGCCCATTGGATCAGGTACGCCAGAAGGACCCAGCCGGGGGACAGGTCACGATAATTCCAATCCCAGCCGGAATTATACAACCACAAGCGGTTATTGCAGACAAAGGACATATTCGCAGCGGCTTTGTTCCCATCCAGGGTTAAAAATGCTAACTGGAGCCAATTGTGATCGAAAGCCGTTTGGGCGGTGATACGGAGATGCCAGCGCATTTCATTGGTTAGAAATTCATGTTTAGTGGGGTCCTGTGCCATCATGTCAATGAATGCGTTAATGTCTGATTCCAAATGATGAGCATCCTGAGTGAAGTAGAGTCTTCCTTCTGCTAAACTTATCTCTACGTTGCGGACTTTGCGGCGGATCTCGTGGCGCTGTTTCTTGCTAATACCTGCCAGGTAGGCCTGATAGTCCCCTTGAAGCGGGATAAAGGGTGCAGGCTGTAAATGGACCTGGGTAAAGGTCCAACCGCGCCACTCAGCTTCCGTTTTCAGCACCTTGATTGTCGGTGTATCTTCCAGGAGATTGTAAAGGTCCAGCGTTTCCCACGGGGGTATCCCTGGGGCGTTCATTAGAAAATCCAATAAGCCTGTAACAAAGACAGGTAAGTCTTTTGGGTGAACAATAAAATCTAAAAAATCGGAGACCTCAACAGCTCCAACGAACAGCAACGCCAGCTTACCCTGAGCATTTTTCGTCTGGAAGAGTGGTGCCACCCCAGTCAGGTGTTGCTCTTGGAAAGCAGCAACCAGTACCAATTCGCTGTCCTCTGGCCATTCCCCTCCCCCATGCGTTTTCCACCAGGCTTGCTGGTATTCAAAGGTCAGGAATGGCACATGACTTGCACAAAACTTTAATAAATGATTCCATTGGTTTTTATATTCTGCCAGGCTTTCGAAGGCCGTGTATCGAATAAATTCCATAGCGCAATTATACCGTGTCAAAGGTTGTGTATAATGAAGGCAAGAAACCATTGATAAGTGAGTAGGGTGCCTATGTATGATTTGAACTTATATCCCATAAAAACTGAAGAAGGGCGTGCAGATTCCCTAATAGAGGGTTTTCTTGCGGTCGGTCCACCGAGGCGGATAGCACGCAGCCGGTCTGATGATCTATTATTATTTTCCTTATTCATCCAGGGAAATGATTCCCTTTCTCCGGAGATTCAGAAAGCCTGGCTGCAGCGATTAGCGCAGTCATTTTACAAGGCCAGCGGCACGGTCACCTCTGCTTTGCGGACCTTGATTGAGACCTTGAATCTGACGATGATGGAGCAGAATCTTAAGCTGGCACAGGATGGCGGAGGCATCAGGGCCGCGATAAATCTTACAGCTGTTCACCGGCGTTCATTATATATCGCTCAAAGCGGCTACCTGCATGCCTATGTCCTCACCCAACAAGGACTGCAGTATTTTTCTGATACCAGTGGTTCGGATCGAGGTCTGGGCTTCAGCAGGTCTCCCAGCATACGCTATTACCAGGCTGACCTGGATGCGGGCGGCTATCTTTTTCTCACCGATACACCACCAGAAACCTGGACGGAAGAGCTGCTGTTCGGGGACGAATTTCCTAACCTTGAACAATTGCGGCGAAGGCTCCTTAATCAGGCACCAGCGACCTTCAGGCTGGACCTGGCTCAGATCATGGTTGGTAAAGGAGATATCCATATCCATCAACCCAAACCCAAGTTGGAACTGGTTTCTGAGAGGGATGCCGCTGAACCAGAAACTAAGATCATCTCTCACGATGCCCAAGAAGAAGCGGATTCGAGTGGATCAACTGATGATGGGGCAATATCGGACACTCAGAAAATTCATACCTTACCTCCCCAAGATATCGAAAAGGTAGCAGAAGAGCCTTCAATCCCAGAATCTGAGGAAGAAATAGATGTCGAGGATGAGGTTCTGGCGTCAACGGCGCAAGCATCTGTACCAGATACTTCAAATGAGGGGGCGGTTTCTCCTCAAGATCAGATGAGGGAAGAAGAAGGAGACAAAGAACAGGAAGAAGTCGTATCACCCTCGAAGAAGCCTGCCCTGAAGACTAAGAAAGCCTTTCACCAAAAAACCAAAGAACTTCGCGAAGATGGTCTCAAAGGCATGACAGTCTTTTTTGATTGGTGGCATCAAGCGCGCGAAAAGGTTCGTACGTTTTTCAAAGACCTGATGGTTCGTTTTTCACCGGAGGCTAAGGGTGAATCGCTGAGACTTTCAAAGGGCACGCTTTTATTCATTGCTGTGGCTGTTCCAATTCTGGTGGTTACAATTGCAGTAAGTGTTTACCTGGTAAGAGGGAGAACGCTGCAGTACCAGGAGTATCTGGCGCAAGCTATTGCCGCTTCTGACAGTGCAAAAGCTATAGGGGATCCAACCGTCGCTCGCGACCTTTGGTCTCAAACCCTGACATTCCTTGATAACGCAGAAGAATTTAAAAGTACAGAAGATATCACTGAACTGAGGGGAAAAGCTCAAGATGCCCTGGATGCCCTTGACGGGGCAGTGCGATTGGCCTATCAACCTGCAATTTCAGGTGTTCTGTATTCTGAGATAAACATCACGCGCATTGTGTCCTATGGCATGGACCTTTACCTGTTTGATGCAACCGACGGCCGAGTGATCCACGCAACGCGTGCTGATCAGGGATATGAGGTAGACCCTGATTTTATTTGTTCTGCTGGTGCGTACAGCACCGGGACGGTAGGTACCCTGGTGGACATTGTTTCATTGCCGATCAATAATCCCTACCAGGCGCAAATTCTTGCGGTTGATGCCCTTGGCAATGTGGCTTATTGTGCCCCCGGACAGGGCCCGGTGGTCCAATCATTACCAGCCCCCGGGGCTGGGGTTGGTGAAACGGTCAAAATTGCCTATGAATACAATCATTTGTATGTCCTCAATCCGATCAGTGCCACCGTCCAGATATATACCTCAAAAGAAGGCCAATTTCTGGATCCACCAGATGATTATTTTGATGGTGCCAGGGTGGAGGAAATCCCTGACTTTACAAAAATCGTCGACATGGCGGTTAACGGACCAGAATTGTATCTCTTACGTACAGATGGCATGATGGTGGACTGTATCTACAGTGGGCTGCCCGATAATCCTGTGACCTGTGAACAACCTGTAGACTATATTGATGGTCGGTCTGGCAGAGAGGATCAAATGCTGGTGATGCCAGAGGCCAGTTATGTGTCCGTGCTCTATACATCACCACCGGATCCTTCGGTCAGTATTCTGGATGCCACCAATGCAGATATCTATCGGTTTTCCTTGCGCTTCAGGATTTACCGGCGATTGCGTCCTGATCTGGGAGATTTTGAGGTTGAATCGCCCACAGCAACAGCTTTCACGATTGGGATTGACCAGATCGCCTTCATCGCCTTTGGGAACCAGGTTTTTTATGCGTATGTTGAATAAGTGAGGAATGAAGAATTTCGCACAAAGCCCGTTCAATTTTGTGCATTGTTAAATTCCAGTTTTTGGGGGCAGGTTAACAAATAAGAACGATAATAGTGTTTAGTTGGATTTGTTTTGTTCGACATAATTAAACGGATGATCATCCCAAACACGCGAAAAACCGTTCGTTTTTGATATTGAAAAGCAATTTCATGGGGTTTTTTTAAAAATCAAAAATTACTGATAACTTATGCATTATTCAAGCGTTATTGGTTGGTGTGAAGTAAGTTTTGCTCCTATTCATCAGTAAATTTGGATTGGTTGTTGTTTCCATATAGAAAGCTATATTGTTTTTTTAATGTAACTGTTTTTCCTGCCGGGGTGGTTGCAGGAAGAAAAAATATTCAATTATATTATGACGAACGTCATTTATAAGTATATGACATTCGAAGGTTGTCACATTCTCTCTTTTGAATTATGATATGTCACAACATAACAAATTAAGGAAAAATTATATGGCCAACCAAATAAAATTAAGCGAAAGTGAACAAATGTATCTGGTGACCATTCGAAAAATCAATGAGGATTGCCATGAGGAATTAGTCTCCATCCCAGATATCGCCGCTGGGCTTGGCGTACAACCAGTTTCGGTTAACCAAATGGTCAAGAAATTGGCCGAAATGGGTTTGGTAAAATACACCCCCTACAAAGGCGTTGAACTGACGCTGGAAGGCCGGAAAATTGCCATCCGGATTTTACGTCACAGGCGTCTTTGGGAGGTTTTTTTGGTGCGAGAATTGAAAATGGATGTGGAAGCCGCAGATGCCATGTCTTGTCACCTTGAGCATATCACTTCTGTGGATGTAGGAGACCGTCTTTCTGCACTTTTAGATCATCCACGAGTTAATATTCACGGAAATTCTATCCCGCAAATTGAAGGATCAACTCAAAATCCATTTGAAGGTTTGCCGCTGCCTAAACTGCAGGCAGGCGAGTACGGAACATTGATCAGTATTGAGGTAGAGAGGTCATCTGCTGAATTTTTGTCTTCGGAGGGGTTTCGTCCCGGAATGCAGATTACTGTGCTGGCTGTGGGCAGCAGCGGGGAGATACTAGTGGAAACACCTCAGGGGAGGATACAGCTTGCGGAAGAGCTGGCCTCTCATATTCGAGTAGAGAAATCTGCTCCATAATTAATTATTGGGGAATAAAATCCCCTCAGATAGGAGTAATAATAAATGACGATCCCATTAAGTGAACTGAAAGTTGGAGAACGCGGCACAATTGACAAATTGAATTTCAAGGGAGCCACCCGCCAGCGCTTATTAGCCATGGGGCTGGTGAAAGGCGAGACCATTTTGGTACGACGTGTTGCACCCCTCGGTGACCCGGTAGATTTTGTCGTGAAAGGGTATGACCTTTCGCTGCGCAGGGAAGAGGCTGCAGAGATCCTGGTGACAAAATTAGAGGAAAGCGCGTGAAGGGAGCCGCTTTTCCTCTATCAATGGCTGCAGTGGGTGAGGAGGTGCGGCTTGAAAGAATACACGGCGGTGAAGCCGTTCTGAAGCGCTTGACAGCACTGGGGCTCACACCTGGTGTGGAGCTCAGTGTGGTGCAGGATTCCGGTGGTCCACTGCTGCTCTCAGTGCGCGACTCGCGTATTGCCCTGGGGCGAGGTATGGCACACAGAATTATGGTTAGCTTAAAATCAGACATTGACAGCAGCCCAAGTAAAATTGTTGCTGGTAGAAGGGCGAGACACGGTCGCTTTCATCGCCATCCTCATCGTAAAAATAAATTTCATAAATAGGAGTAAAACATGAAAACCTTACGTGTGGCGCTGGCGGGAAACCCCAACGCCGGAAAAAGCACAATTTTTAACGCCATGACCGGTTCCCACCAGCACGTGGGCAACTGGCCTGGCAAAACAGTAGAGAAAAAGGAGGGAAAATTCAAGCATGACGAGTATGAAATCGAAGTTGTTGATTTACCCGGAACTTACAGCCTGACAGCTTTTTCACCTGAGGAAGTCATCGCTCGTGATTACATCATCAACGAAAAACCTGATCTGGTGGTGACGGTGGTTGACTCCGCCAACCTCGAGCGGAATCTGTACCTGACCGTGCAGGTTCTGGAACTGGGTGTGCCCGTGGTGGTTGCGCTGAACATGTCGGATATCGCCGAAACACGCGGTTTTAACATTGACTTAGATTTGCTCAGTCAGGGCTTGAATTCGCCCGTGGTAAGGACCACGGCCAACAAAAAGGAAGGCATTGATCAACTGGTAGCCACCATTGTCGCCGTAGGAGAGGAGAAGAACGCATGACATCACACGAATTAGCATACACAAAGCGAGCCGATTTCAGTATTGATTACGGCCGCGAAGTAGAAGAAGAAATCGTACTTCTGCAAGAAATGATCCAGAAAGACCAGCAGCTTGTTGGACAATATCCAGCTCGTTGGCTGGCGATCAAATTGTTAGAAGGTGATGCAGATATTCAGATGCGTCTGAAAATCTCACAGGAGGGACGGGGAATTCTGGCAGCCGCTGAAAAAAGCGTCGCTCACCTGAAGGAAATTTATAGGGATGATGTTGATGTGGTTATTGCCGACCATCGCTATGGTTGGATCAATGGACTTGTGAAAGAAGCTGTCAAGCGTACCCGGGAAGACCGCATGACCACCTCTGATAAAATTGATAAGGTATTAACCAGCCGATTGTTGGGTATCCCAATTTTCCTGTTTGCGATGTGGGTAGTATTTAAATTGACTGCTGATGTTTCTGCCCCCTATCTCGATTGGGTTGATGGCGTCGTCGGCGGCCCGATAACCAACTGGGTAAGCGCGATCCTGGGAGCACTTGGATTGGGTGGAAGTTGGGTTGAAGGTTTGTTTGTGGATGGGATCATCGCTGGTGTTGGTGGTGTGCTAGTTTTTGTCCCTGTGATGATGTTCCTCTACCTAGCACTGGCCATTTTGGAAGACTCTGGCTATATGGCCAGGGCAGCCTTCGTGATGGATCGCCTGATGCATGCCCTGGGACTGCACGGGAAGAGCTTTCTTCCTATGCTGGTCGGGTTTGGCTGCACGGTACCGGCCTTTTACGCCACACGGACCCTGGAAAATGAAAAAGACCGCATTCTGACCGGATTGCTGGTGCCATTTATGAGCTGCGGCGCCCGCTTGCCTGTTTATATTTTATTTGCAGCGATTTTCTTCCCCGAACGCGCAGGTCTAGTGGTATTCAGCCTGTACCTGTTGGGTATCATCACAGCAATTATTTTGGGAATCATTCTCAAGAATACAGTCTTCAAAGGGAAAGAGCAATCCACCTTTGTGATGGAACTTCCCCCTTACCGCATCCCCACACTGCGGGGCATCTGGTTCCACATGTGGGAGCGGACCAGCGCCTTCGTTCGCAAAGCCTGGACTCTCATCCTGGCGACGAGTGTCATCCTGTGGATTTTGATGGCGATCCCCGTCGGGGGAGCCGGTAGTTTTGCAGACGTTGACGTTGGCGATAGCGCTTTTGCAACAGCCAGTGACGTGGTTGCCCCAGTTATGGCACCACTCGGTTTCGGTAGTTGGGAGGCCAGCAGTGCCCTGGTAACGGGTTTTGTGGCTAAAGAGGTTGTCATCAGCACCATGGCACAAGTTTACGATGTGGAAGAAGCTGAAGAGAAAGCAGAGCCGACTACTTTTTTTGAAGATATCGGCGAGATTGTGACATCCTTCGTCAGCGCTACCATCGACACGGTCAAATCACTGCCGTTGGTCATCGGCATCAACCTGTTCGAAGAAGAAGAGGAAGCAGAACCCACTGCCCTGATGACGGTTGTACAAGAAAGCTTTGAAGAATCCAGTAATGGGCACGGCGCATTGGCTGCGTTGGCTTTTATGATCTTTGTGCTGATCTATACGCCCTGTATGGTGGCCGTCGCTGCTGAATGGCAGGAGCTGGGTAGTAAATGGACCTGGACTTCAGTTATCGGACAGTTAGTGCTGGCCTGGATAATGGCTTTTATCGTCTTCCAGGGTGGCATTCTACTTGGGTTAGGATGACCCGTTATTAGTATCTTTGACTTCCATGGTTTTTTACCTTGGAAGTCAAAGGATTGTTTATGTTATTTTTGGAATGAGAGTAGAGTCATGATCATTCAAATTCTGCACGAAATTAAAACCGCCAAAGGGTCTTTAAACCTCAACGATTTAAAGAATAAGCTTGGTATTGATCGCAGCGCCCTGGAAGGCATGATCCAGCACCTGGTGCGCACAGGCCATCTTGTGGATGAGGAGGCAAAAGCAGCGACTTGTGGTATTTCTGAGCGTTGTGGTACAAACTGCACCGGGCTGGCTACCTGTCCTTTTGTAGCGAAAATGCCGAAAATATATTTAATGGCTGGATCGGGGGAAGCCGCTGTCGACCACAATGCAAGAAACCATTAATTGATTTAAGAACTGCAAAGCTCAAAGCTTAATCGCTATCCTACCAAATCATGAAAAAGAATCACGAGAAATTTCAGATGATGCAGGTAAAAATACAAGAGAAGCTAAATTTATAATCTCAAACTTTTCAAGAGACCATGCTTCTCTCTTTATGGGGTCGGGCCAACTTCAGCCGGTTGTATCAAGAATTGTTGAATGACCCATTGAGTAAAAAAATTATCGCTGATGTCTCTTATGATTTCACTCAGATCGCCAAATCCATGGGGGAGTATGGCGGTATCGCTTATTTGGTCCGAGGGCAACACTTTGATGATGCTGTCTGATCCTATCTCGCTGACCATTTTTGTCTTTCCGCGTTTAATGTATTGTGTGTTCTGAAGTGACTTAGCTGTGAGGAAGGGGGTTTGGATCAATCTTTTTCATTCAGTTAGAAGATTCATTTTCGATAATTGAATACTTATCGAAATATTAGTAAGCTGACCAATCACCCGGTTGCGGTGGCGTGGTTAATGTTACAATTGATTTTCAGAACCAAATAAGATATTAAATGAGGAG